>NZ_JBPGXO010000008.1:0-108654 GCF_056755555.1 Luteibacter sp. SVR4-7G
CACCCCGGTTGGGGGTTGCGCGCCGCGGGGCTGCGGGGCGGCGCATATGCCGGCCCCCAACGGCCCCCCGGGCGGCGCCTGCGGCGCCGAAGCCTCGGTGGTCGCGCTGGGGCTCTGCTCCGTGGTGACCGCCCTCTGCCTCGCCATCGCCCTGCGCCGCGGCAGCCTGCTCGCGCCGTCCTGGCGGCGGAAGCAAGCCGCCATCGCGTGACACGATCCGCATAACGCGGCGCGCGCCATGGAAGGACGCGCCCGTTGGGTGTACCAACGAAGACACGGCCAGCCACCAGCGACACGCCAACCAAGCATGCAGACTCTCCCAAAGCGGAACACCTGGCTGGCCGACCAGCCCCTCCAGCGCAAGATCGTCCTCGCCATCGGGGCCCTGCTCTTCCTCTTCGTGGCCACGAACCTCGGCAACCTGGCCTCGATCGGCCGTGAGCAGGCAAGCCGCGACTGGGCCTCGCACACGTATGAAGTGCTGCTGACCCTGGCGGACGCCAGCGAGGCCGCTCAGGCCCGGCAGGCCGCCTTGCGCGGCTACCTGATCACGCGGGACGACGGCGACTCCGCCGATTTCGACGCAGCGGACGGCGAGCTCGCGCTTCATCTCAGGAGCCTGCGCGGGCTGATGGCGGACAACCCGCTCCAGGAATCCCGCCTGGACCGCCTGGAGACCATGCTGGACCGCTGGAAGGCCGAAGCCATGGCGATGGGATTGACGCCCATGCGCGCCGCCGGCGCGCCCGGTGCGGACGGCGTGGTGGAGCGGGAGCGCATCCGCCAGGACTACTTCACGCAGCGCTCGGTACGGATGAACGACGTCCGCCAGCTCATCGAGCAGATGTCCAGCACCGAGCACGGCCTGCTGCAGGAGCGTAACGGGGCCCTCAACCGCCAGCTGGCCATCACGCGCTGGGTCGATGTCGGCTCCCTGCTGGCCTGCCTGCTCTTCGGCTGGTTCGTGATCCGCACGACCTCCCGCCTCGTTACCCAACCCATCGTGAAGATGACCGGCCTGATGACCCGGCTCGCCAACCACGAGCACGACATCGAGGTGCGCCAGCTCACGCGGGGCGACGAGATCGGCGAGATCGCACGGGCGCTGCAGGTGTTCAAGGACATGGCCATCGAGACCGCCGGGCAGACCTGGCTGAAGTCCTCGGTGGCGGCCATTTCCAATCGCCTCCAGGAAGCCGTCAGCTACCGCGAGTTCGCGGACACGCTGGTGTCGGAGCTGGCGACCTGCCTGCATGCCGGCCTTGGCGTCTTCTATGTCCGCCGCGGGGAAACCGGCAGGCTGGAGCTGCTCGGCAGCTACGGATACAAGGAACGGCAGCATGCGCCGCGAAGCTACGAGCCCGGCGAGGGACTGGTCGGCCAGGCGGCGGCGGAGCGCCGCACCATCGTCCTCAGCGATGTGCCGGAGGACTATACGCGCATCCATTCGGCCAGCGGCGAGGCGTTGCCGCGCAGCGTGGTCCTGCTGCCGGTGCTGTCGCGCGACACGCTGCTCGGCGTCCTCGAGATCGCCAGCTTCGCACCCCTCACCGGCGTGCAGCGGAACCTGCTCGAGGAATTGATGCCGATCGTCGCCCTCTCGCTGGAGAACCTGCGCCGCACCGCCGAGCTGCAGGAGCAGTCGCAACGGCTGGTGGCTTCCGAAGAGGAGCTTCGCGTGCAGGCCGAGGAACTCCACGCCTCGAACGAGGAGCTGCGCGAGAAAGGCGCGGCGCTCAACCGGCAGAACGACGCGCTGGAGGCCTTGCAGCGGGACACCCAGGAAAAGGCCGAGGAGCTGGCCCGGGCCAGCCAGTACAAGTCCGAGTTCCTCGCGAACATGTCGCACGAACTGCGCACGCCGCTGAACAGCCTGCTGATCCTCTCGCGCAGCCTGGCCGACAACGACGAGGAGAACCTCAACGCCAGCCAGGTGGAGTCCGCGCGGATTATCCACGATGCCGGCTCCAACCTGCTGCGCCTCATCAACGACATCCTCGACCTGTCCAAGGTCGAAGCCGGCAAGATGGAACTGGTGGTCGACGGCTTCGCGCTGGCCGATCTCGCGCGCACGCTCGGCCGCACCTTCAATCACGTCGCCCGGGAGAAGAAGCTGGACTTCGAGGTGCGGCTGTCGCCGGACCTGCCCCCGACCATCCGTACCGACGCGGGCAAGCTCGAACAGGTGGTCAACAACCTGTTGAGCAACGCCTTCAAGTTCACCGCCAGTGGCAGCGTCGTCGTGGAGATCGCGCGCCCTGCCGTCGACGCTCCCCTGCCGCGCGGCATGGATCGTGCGCGCTGCATCGCCATCGCCGTGGAAGACTCGGGCATCGGCATTCCCCCGGACAAGTTCGAGCGGGTCTTCCACGCCTTCGAGCAGGTGGACGCCAGCACCAGCCGGCAATACGGAGGCACGGGCCTCGGCCTCGCGATCTCGCGGCGCATCGCCGAGCTGCTTGGCGGCGACATCGCGCTGCACAGCCAGCAGGGCGAGGGCAGCACGTTCACCCTGTTCATACCCGAGGACACGCCTGCGACGGGCGCCCGCCCCGTTCCCGTCTCCCACCAGCAAGCTGCCGCCGAAGCCACGCTGCCGCTCTCGCCCGGCCTGATTCCCGACGGCATCGAGGACGACCGCGCCTCGCTGGAGCCGGGCGACACGATCATCCTCGTCGTCGAGGACGACCCCGCCTTCGCCCGCATCCTGGCGGAAATGATCCATCGTAAGGGCCATCGCGTGCTCGCCGCCGCGGATGGAGAGTCGGGCCTTGCGCTGGCCCGCCGCTATCG
Organism: Luteibacter sp. SVR4-7G; assembly: GCF_056755555.1. Lineage (NCBI taxonomy): Bacteria > Pseudomonadati > Pseudomonadota > Gammaproteobacteria > Lysobacterales > Rhodanobacteraceae > Luteibacter > Luteibacter sp. SVR4-7G. The sequence continues at coordinate 2,794 of NZ_JBPGXO010000008.1, forward strand.
CCCCACCGGCATCCTGCTGGACGTGATGCTGCCCGGCATGGACGGCTGGACGGTGATGGAACGCCTGAAGGCAGACGCCACCACGCGCCCCATCCCCGTGCACTTCATTTCAGCAACGGACGACGCCACGCGCGGCCTGGAACTCGGCGCCGTGGGCTTCCTTACCAAGCCGGTGAGCCGCGAATCGATCACCACCGCGTTCGAGCGGCTGATGCATTTCGCCGAGGGCCGCACCCGCCAGCTCCTCGTGGTGGACGACGATGCGAGCGCACGCGCCGCGGTGCGTACGCTGCTCAAGGACGACGCCGTGGCGATCGACGAAGCGGCGTCGGGGGAAGAAGCGCTCGCCATGAGCGGACGGAAGCCGTACGACTGCATCGTGCTCGACCTTGGCCTGCCGGGCATGTCGGGCTTCGACCTGCTGGAACGGATGTCGCAAGGCGGCAGGACCCCGCCGGTGGTGGTGTATTCCGGCCGCGAGCTCTCCCGCGAAGAAAGCATGCGCATCCGCCAATACACCGACAGCATCGTGGTGAAGGGCGCACGCTCGCCGGATCGCCTGCTGGACGAGGTGAGCCTGTTCCTGCACTCCATCCGCCATGGCAGCGTGCCGCCTGCCGGGACCCCGCATACGCTCATGGGTTCGGCGGAGACCGATCTTCACGGCCGCCGCGTGCTCATCGTGGACGACGACATGCGCAACCTGTTCGCGCTGTCCAAGGTGCTCCGCACGAAGGGCCTCGACGTGGCCATGGCGCAGGACGGCCGCAAGGCGCTGGATATCCTGGACAACGACGCCAGCGTGGAGCTCGTGCTCATGGACATCATGATGCCGGTCATGGACGGCTACGAGACCATGCGCGAGATCCGCGCGAAGCCTGCCGTGTCCGAGGTGCCGATCATCGCACTCACCGCCAAGGCCATGCGTGGCGACCGCGAGCGTTGCCTGGAGGCAGGCGCCAACGACTACCTGTCCAAGCCCATCGATGTCGACCGCCTGCTCTCGATGATCCGGGTCTGGCTGCCGCCTCGGGATTGACGTGGACGTCGAGGACATCGAGATCCAGCTGTTCATCCGTGCCATGCAACTGCGGCACGGATACGATTTCAGCGGCTACGCGCCTGCGTCCCTGAAACGCCGGCTCCAGCAGCTCGTGCGCGCCCACGGCGCGGGAAGCATCAGTGGCGTCGTGCAGCGCGTGCTGCATGAGAAAGGCTTCGTGGCCAGGGTGATCGAGGGGCTGTCGGTGCCGGTATCGGACATGTTCCGCGATCCGCCCGTCTTCGGCGCCCTGCGCGAGAAGGTGCTTCCGGTGCTCGCCTCCTACCCGCAGATCAATATCTGGCAGGCCGGTTGCGCCCATGGGCAGGAGGTGTATTCCCTGGCCATCCTGCTGGAAGAGGAAGGGCTGTACGAGCGCACGCGGATCTACGCCACCGATTTCAACGACGCGGCGCTCGCCGTGGCGGCGGAAGGCATCTATCCGGCCAGGGACGCGCGCGACTGGTCGCGTGGCTACCTCGAAGCCGGGGGCCGTCGCTCCTTCAACGACTACTACAGCGCGCGCTATGAATTCATCCGCATCGACCAGCGCCTGCGCCGCCATGTCACCTTCTTCAATCACAACCTGGTGACCGACAAGGTCTTCTGCGAAGCGCACCTCATCCTCTGCCGCAACGTGCTGATCTACTTCGACAACGCCCTGCAGGACCGCACGCTCGAGCTGTTCCGCGACAGCCTCGTTCGCGGCGGCTTCCTCTGCCTCGGTTCGCGCGAGAATCTCGACTTCTCGCCCGTGGCTGCGGAATTCGCGAGCGTGGATCCCGCGCTGCGTATCTACCGCGCAAGCGGCGGCGCGAGTCCCGGCGCGTCATGAACCGGTACGACGCCATCGTGATGGGCTGCAGCGCCGGCGGCCTGAACGCATTGCAGCGCGTATTGCCCGGACTCGACCCGCGTCTGCGCGTTCCCGTCGTCGTCTGCTGCCACACGGGCTCTCCCGACGTCTCCTTGCTGGTTGACCTGCTGGGTCGGAGTTCCTCCCTGCCCGTGGCCGAGGCACGCGAGCGCGCCCCGGCCGATCCCGGCGTCGTTCATGTCGCACCGTCCGGCTATCACCTGCTGGTCGAAGAGAATTTCCATTTTTCCCTGAGTGTCGACGCGAAAGTATCCTTCGCACGACCGTCGATCGACGTGCTTTTCGAGACCGCCGCCGATGCGTGGCGCGGACGCCTGGTCGGCGTGCTGATGACCGGCGCCAATGCCGACGGCGCGCATGGCCTCGCCGCCATCCGGCGGGCCGGTGGCCATGCCGTCGTGCAGGATCCCGACGATGCGGAATCCAAGGCCATGCCACTGGCCGGCCTGCGCATCGCGGGCGCCGATACCTGCCTGCCCATCGAAGCCATCGCTGCAACCCTGAACGAGCTGTGCCCGCCATGAACCCGATCCGTCCCAAGATCCTCGTCGTCGACGACACGCCGGCCAACCTGGTCGCGATGCGCCACCTCCTGTCGCGCACCGAAGCCGACATCTTCGAAGCAGGCAGTGGCAACGAGGCGCTCGCCCTGTGCCTCGACCATCAATTCGCCCTCGTGCTGCTCGACGTGAACATGCCGGAGATGGACGGCTTCGAAGTGGCCCAGCTGATGTCGGAGGCCGATCATCTGCGGGAAACGCCGATCATCTTCGTCACCGCCGCTTACGCGGACGACATCAACCGGATCAAGGGTTACCGCTCGGGAGCGGTCGATTACATCGCCAAACCGATCAACGACGTGATCCTGCAGTCGAAGGTGAAGGTCTTCCTCGAGCTGTACCGGGCGCGCGCCCTGTTGCAGCAGGCGCTCGACGAGCTTTCCCTGCGCAACCGCCAGCTCACCGGCGAAATCGCCGAGCGCATCCGCATGGAAGAGATGGTCCGCCACCAGGCCACCCACGACGCATTGACCGGCCTGCCCAACCGGGTGCTGTTCCGCGAACGCCTCGAGGCCGCCATCGCCTCCGGCGAGGCCACCTCCGCGCTCGCCTATATCGACATCGATGGCTTCAAGGGCGTGAACGACAGCGAGGGTCATGCCGCGGGCGACGAACTGCTGAAGGCCATCGCCGGCCGCATCGACGCACGCACACGTGCGAGCGACACGGTGGCGCGCCTGGGTGGCGACGAGTTCGCCGTGATCCTCCACGACACGCCGGACGGCCCAACCGCCCTCGCCCGCTGCCAGGTGCTATGCGACGCACTGGCCGACCCGTACACCCTCGACATGGGTGACCGCAGCCTGCCCGTCCGCGTCGGCGCGAGCATAGGCGTGACGTTGTTCCAGCAAGGCGCGGACTACGACGACGTGATCATCGCGGCCGACGTGGCAATGTACGTCGCGAAACGCAGCGGGAAGAACCGCTGCATCCTGGGCTGATGCCCGGCACACGAACCAGACGAAAACCCGTGGGAGCTGGCTGAAGTCTTGTGGGAGCCGGCTGGGGCCCGGGGGAGCTGGTTGAAGCCCTGTGGGAGCAGCCTGAGGCCCTGTGGGAGCCGGCTACGCCGGCGATCCCGCGGCAGCGGGCAAGCTTGTCGCAAGCACCCAATCGCCGCTGAAGCGGCTCCCACACAAAGCGGGCTCCCACAAAAGACCGTTGCTCCCACACAGGGCCCGGCTACATACAGTTGAACATCAGGATCTCCCACACAGAGCCCTTCAGAGACTCGCGAGAAATGCTTCCAGCACCGCCCCGCGATAGCGCTGCCGGTGCAGCAGCACCGACAGCGTGCGGCGCAGGTCGAGGAAGGGCGTCGGCAGGATCGAGAGGCGGCCCACCTGCACTGCGTCGCCAACGGCCACTTCCGGCAGGCACGCAATGCCCAGTCCGGCGATGACCGCCTGCTTGATCGCTTCCGACTGGTCCAGCTCGAGCACCGTGCTGCCCTCAGGCAGTTCCGCCAGCGCTCGCTCGCTCAGGGCGCGCGTCGCCGATCCGCGCTCGCGTAGTACCCAGCGCTGTCCGGCGAAATCTTCCCTGCGCAAGCGCTTCTTCGCCGCGAGCGGATGATCGGGCCGCGCGCAGACCACCAGACGGTCGTCGCGCCAGGGGCGGACTTCCAGTGCCGGATGCGTGACCGGGCCTTCGACGCAGCCGATGTCGAAATCGTGGTCAAGCACGCCCTGCGCGATGCGTGCAGTATTGGCAACGCCCAGCCGCAGCGACACGCCCGGGTGCGCGGCGACGAACGGGCCCAGCAGATCGCCGACGAGGTAATTGCCGACCGTGTTGCTGGCGCCGACGCCGATCTCCCCCGACAGACCCGTCACCGCTCCTTCGGCCATGCGCGCGAATTCCGCGTGGCGCTCGATCAGTTCACGCGCCAGCGGGAGCAGTTCACGGCCGCGGTCGTTGAGATGCAGCCTGCCGCGCTCGCGCGAGAACACCGGGGCACCGATCTGCCGCTCCAGCTCCGCCAAGGCCATGCTGGCCGCGGGCTGGCTCATGAAGAGGCGTTCGCTGGCCGCGCGCACGCTGCCCGTGGTGGCGACGGTGACGAAGACTTCGAGTTGGCGCGGGCTGACCGACTGCATAAGCGTTGTTTATACTGTACATAAGTCTTTTTCAATATGCTTATAGCGTGCCCGCGCGGACAATGCGTAAGCCTCCAAGGAAAACCGCCCGTGTCGACCGTCGCCGCCGCCATCCAACCCTCCCGCCTGCCCGGCATCGTCCTCGCCTTCGCCGTGGCCGCCGTCGCCTTCGTCCTCGGGCGGCTCATGCCCCTCGTGGGCGGTGCCGTATGGGGTATCGTCCTGGGTATCGTCCTGCGCCAGTTCGCGCCGCCCTCCGCGCGCTTCCTGCCGGGCATCCGCTTCGCCTCGAAGCAGGTGCTGCAATGGTCGATCATCGCGCTCGGCTTCGGGCTCAGCATCACCCAGGTGGCGCATACCGGACTGGAATCTCTGTCGGTCACGCTTGCCACCGTGGCCGCCGCCGGGCTCGCGGCCTGGATCCTCGGTCGCCTGCTGCGCGTGCACGACACGCTGAAACTGCTGATCGGCGTGGGCACGGCCATCTGCGGCGGCTCGGCGATCGCGGCCATCGTGCCGATCGTGAAGCCGGACGAACACGACACCGCGTTCGCCATCTCCACGATTTTCCTGTTCAACCTCGTCGCCGTGCTGCTGTTCCCCGCCCTCGGCCATTGGCTGGGCCTGTCCGATCTCGGCTTCGGTCTCTGGGCCGGCACGGCGATCAACGACACCTCGTCAGTGGTCGCCGCCGGTTACAGCTACAGCCACGCTGCCGGCGACTACGCCACCATCGTGAAGCTCACCCGCGCCACCCTCATCATTCCTATCAGCTTGTCCATCGCGCTGATCGTGGCCTGGCGCGAGAAGCGCGGCGGCGCATCGGATTTCAGCATCGCGAGGATCTTTCCCTGGTTCATCCTGTGGTTCCTGGTCGCCTCGGTGATCCGCACGACCGGCATCGTCCCCGCCCCGGCGTTACCGGTAATCCACTTCGTCGCGGAGTGCCTCATCATCGTGGCGCTCACCGCCATCGGCCTGTCCGCCGATCTGCGCCGCATGGCCTCCACGGGACCGCGGCCGATCCTGCTCGGCCTCGGCGTCTGGGCCGCCGTAGCGCTGACCAGCCTGCTGGTGCAGCACCTGATCGGCCGCTGGTAGGCGACACGCCGCTCAGGCGGGATCGGGACGCAGCCCTTCCCGTTCGAATTGCAGCGGAACGGCGAACAGGAGGCCGAGCATCACGAGATGCGCACCGGCGGACAGCAGTGGCGACCACACCGGCGACACAACCTGGTAGGGGAGGATGTCCCCGATCAGCACGTTGGCCAGGTTCCAGCCCCAGTGCAGGCCCACGGCCAGCCATAGCGAGCCGGTGCGGACCACCGCCGTGGCATAGGCGAGGCCGAAGCAGAACAGCATCGTCCATTCCGCCGGACCCGCGCCCAGCCGGTAGATGTGGTTCAGCACGTAAAGGACGCTGCTCGACAGCACGAACACCCACGGCACCCAGCGCACGCGCAATGCACGGTAGAGGAAACCGCGGGTGAGGATGTCCTCGGCGACCGAAGGCACGAAGGTGGCGACCAGTGCCCAGGGAATGGACGAGAGAAACGATACCGAGGCGACCGAAGGCACGGCCGGCGCACGGGCCACGTAGACATTGAACGCCATGCCGATGCAGACGGCGACGTACTTGACCAGCAAGGCGAGGACCAGGCCGCCGGCCAGCAACACGGGCGTTGCCCGCTGCCACTCCAACGCGTACGCGTCGTAGCCGCGAAAGCCGAGCCAGCGGCCAAGCGGCCACGCGGCGGCAAGCATGGCCAGCATGAAGGCGGCCTGGACGGCGAGGTTGTCGAGAAGGCGGGCGCCGATGCCTTCCGCGCCCTGGTACAGGAAGAACAGGAGCACGAAGGCGAGCGCAGCACGCCAACGGTGGTCCTTGAACATGGATGTCCCGGTAGGTAGGCAGACGCCCGGAAAGCTTAGGGCCGGCGTGCCTCGCACGCTATAACGAATGCGTCGGCGCTTACCGGTTCGCCCGGCTGCCCCAGGGCGCTCCTGTTATCGGTCGTCGCGCGTCCAGATGAAGCCGTCTTCTTCCCTCACCGGAAAGACGGCCACCGGCTCGTAGGCCGGCGGGCAGGTGACCTCGCCTGAGCGCAGGTCGAAGCGCGCGCCGTGGCGCACGCATTCCACTTCGAAGCCATGGAGGGGGCCGCCGGCCAGTTCGCCCCCGTCGTGCGTGCAGACGTCCTCGATGGCGTAGAGGTCGCCGTCGATGTTGTAGACGGCGATGGCCGTGTCGCCGTCCCAGGCCACCTTGAATTCCCCGGGAAGGATCTCGCTGCGCGTGCCGACCTTGACCCATCCATTCATGAGCGCAACTCTTTCACCAGGTATTCGAACCGCAGGTCGTCGCGCTGCGGGATGCCGAAGCGTTCGTCGCCATAAGGGAAGGATTTGGTGCGGCCGGTGCGGACGTAGCCGCGGCGCTCGTACCACGCGATCAGCTCGGCGCGGATGTCGATGACAGTCATCTCCACCCGGTCGCACTGCCACTCCTCGCGGGCGATGCGCTCCACTTCCTGGATCACCATGCGGCCGATACCCGTGCCCTGGAACGGCGGGTGCACGGAGAACATGCCGAAGTAGCAGACCGTGCCCTGGCGCTCGATATAGCAGGACGCGGCGACCAGCCCGTCGCGCTCGAACAGCACGAAGCGCCCATTCTCGCTGGTGAGCAATTCTTCGATTTCCGCCACATCCGTGCGGCGGCCGTGCAGGAAATCGGCTTCGGTAGTCCAGCCGGCCCTGCTGGCTTCGCCGCGATAGGCGGATTCGACCAGGGCGGCGATGACCGGGGCATCGGCCTGGGTCGCAATGCGGAAGGTGTGTTTAGGGCTCATGGCAAAGAGTCTAATGCGGCGACGGCCTGGTGTAGGAGCGCGTCTTACGCGCGACATGTTTTGAGGCCGTGACTCGGGAGCTGGCGCGCCACCTTCCGGACCGGCGCGAAAGGCTTCGCGCGCAGGCGCGCTCCTACAACAGCAGTTTGCGAACCTTGGCGATCGCCTCGATGAAACCGTCCACCTCGGCCTTCGTGTTGTAAAAGGCGAGCGAGGCACGGAGGGTGGCCGGCACACCGAAGAAATGCATCAGCGGATGGGCACAGTGGTGGCCGGAGCGGACGGCGACGCCCTGCAGGTCCAGCAGGGTGGCCATGTCGTTCGCGTGGGCACCTTCGATGAGGAAGGAGACGACCGGTTCGCGCTCCTTCGCACGCCCGAAGATGCGGATGCCCGGCACGCTCTCCATCGCGTCGATGGCGTAGGCCAGGAGGTCCTGCTCGGCGGCGTGGAGGCGATCGAAGCCGATACCCTCGATGTAATCGATGGCGGCCGGGATGCCGGCGAAACCGGCGATGTTCGGCGTGCCCGCCTCGAAGCGGTGCGGCGGATCGGCGAACACCGTACCCTCGAAGCGCACCTCGCGGATCATCTCGCCGCCGCCGAAGAACGGCGGCATCGCCATCAGGTGTTCCCGCTTCGCCCACAACGCGCCGGTACCCGTGGGGCCAAGCATCTTGTGCCCGGTAATGGCGTAGAAGTCGCAACCCAGCGCCTGCACGTCGATGGCCCGGTGCGGCGCCGCCTGAGAGCCGTCCACCAGCAGGGGGATGCCGCGCTTGCGGCACTCGCGCGCGATCTCGCGCACCGGATTCACCGTGCCGAGCACGTTCGAGACATGGGTGACGCAGGCCAGCTTCACGTCGGGCGTGAGCATGGCGAAATATTTCTCGAGGATCAGCTCGCCGTTCTCGTCGATCGGCGCGGCCTTGACCGTGGCGCCGCTACGCCCGGCCACGAGCTGCCACGGCACGATGTTGGCATGGTGCTCCATCACCGTGGTGAGGATGGCGTCGCCCGGCTTGAGCTTCGGCAACGCGTAGCTGTACGCCACGAGATTGATCGACTGCGTGGTGCCCGAGGTGAGGATCACCTCGTCGCGCGACGGCGCGTTGATGAAGCGTGCGATGGCATCGCGCGCGCCCTCATAGGCCGAGGTGGCTTCCTCGCCGAGCTGATGCACGGCGCGCGCCACGTTCGCGTTGTGCTCGCGGTAGTGCCGGTCGACCGCCTCGATCACCGAGCGGGGTTTCTGGCCGGTGTTGGCATTGTCGAAGTAGATCAGCGGCTTGCCGTGCACCGTGCGCGACAACAGGGGGAAGTCGGCGCGGATGCGCTCGACATCCAGCGGCGACATGACTGGCGCGGGCTTGGCATTCATGGCTTGGCTCCGGAGGCTTATTCGGCGGGCTCGGTCGGCAGGTGGGCGACCAGCAGCTCGCCAAGGTGTTCGCGCAAGGCGTCGTTCGGCAACGATTCGAGCGCCGCCCGGCAGAAGGCGAGGGTCAGCAGGCTGCGCGCGTTCGCCAGCGGGATGCCGCGCGAGCGCAGGTAGAACAGCGAGCGCTCGTCGAGCTGGCCGATGGTCGCGCCGTGCGCGGCCTTGACCTCGTCGGCGTAGATCTCGAGCTCGGGCTTGGTGTCGATCTCGGCCATGCCCGAGAGCAGGAGGTTCTTGTTGCTGAGCGCGGCATCGGCGCCGTCGGCACCTTCGGCGACGAGGATCGCGCCGCGGAATACGCCGCGCGAGCGGCCATCGGCGATTCCGCGCCACAAGGCGTCGGATGCCGTGTCGCGCGCCTTGTGACGGACTTCCAGCTGGGTGTCGGCGTGCTGCCGGCCGGCGAGCGCGAAGACGCCGCGCGAGTCGAAGCGCGCGCCGTCGCCTTCGAGGTCGGCATGCAGTTCGTGGCGGACCAGCGCGCCACCCAGTTCCAGCGCGTGCAGCGTCGCCCCGGCATTCGCGTCCAGGCGGACCTGGCTGCGGCGGACCAGGGTCGTCGCCACCGAAGCATCCTGCAACACGACGAGACCGAGACGGCTTCCCTCGCGCAGCACGACGTCGGAAACGACCGTACCCAATTGGGCGGACTCACCGGCGGAAACGAAATGCTCGACGATGTCGGCCGCCGCACCCTTGCCGAGCTCGACCAGCAGGCGCACATGCCACGCGGTGTCCGCCTGGGCACCGCTCGACACATGCACGACGTGCAGCGGGCGCTCCACGGCGATGCCATCGGCGACGCGCAGCACGAAGCCATCGCCCGCTAGGGCGGCGTTGAGGTGTACGAACGCATCCGCTGCGCCGCGGCGATAGCGGCTGGCGAGGGCGAAGCGCAGCGGTTCGGCGTTAGCAGCCAGCGCAACGGAGAGCGGAGCCAGTTCGATTCCTGCCGCGTCGAGCGAGGACAGGTCGGCGCGGAACATGCCGTCGACGAATACGATGCGCGCACCCTCGACGCCCGGGAGGGCGTAGAGCGACGGGTCGATGGCGGTCTTCGTGGCGACGCCGCGATCCGCCAGTGCGAACGCGCGCTGCGCCAGCGCGCGCAGCGGGGTGTACTTCCAGGCCTCGTTGCGTCCTTCCGGCAGGCCGGCCTCGGCGAAGGCGTCGAGATTCTCGCGACGGGCGGCGTCCAGCCAGGCGATGCCGCTGGCCGGCAGTGCGCCGGCGGCATCCAGGGCCGCCCGCACGAAGGGGGACGGCGCGTTGCTCATGCCGGCGCTCCTGCAAGGTCGGCCTTGCGCAATTCCGGGTGTGTCTCGGCAAGCCAGGCGTAACCCTGCTCCTCCAGCTTGAGGGCAAGGTCCTTGTCGCCGCTTTCGACGATGCGGCCGCCGGCCAGCACATGGACGAAATCCGGCTCGATATAGTCGAGCAGGCGCTGGTAATGGGTGACGATGACGAAGGAGCGGTCCGGCGAGCGGAGGGCATTCACACCCTCGGCCACCTGCTTCAGCGCGTCGATGTCCAGGCCGGAATCGGTTTCGTCGAGGATCGCCAGCCTGGGCTCCAGCACGGCCATCTGGAAGATCTCGTTGCGCTTCTTCTCGCCGCCGGAGAAGCCTTCGTTCACCGCACGGTGAAGCAGTTCGTCGGAGATCTGCATCACCTTGAGCTTCTCGCGCACCAGCTTCAGGAAGCGCATGGAATCCAGTTCTTCCTCGCCGCGGAATTTGCGCTGCGCATTGAGCGCCGCACGCAGGAAGTAGGTGTTGTTCACGCCCGGGATCTCGACCGGGTACTGGAAGGCGAGGAACACGCCGACGGCGGCGCGCTCCTCGGGCTCCAGCGCGAGCAGGTCGCGGCCGGCGAAATCCACCGTGCCCTGGGTGACCTCGTAACCGTCGCGGCCCGCGAGCACGTTGCCGAGCGTGGACTTGCCGGCCCCGTTCGGGCCCATGATGGCGTGCACTTCGCCCGGCTTCACGGTGAGCGAAAGGCCTTTGAGGATCTCCTTGCCTTCGACGCGGGCGTGGAGGTTGTCGATCTTGAGCATGTGCATGGCGCGGTCCAATCAGGGCGTGAGGTGCGAGAGCGCGTCGAGCGCGTCGTCGCGGCGTTCCCAGGGCACGAAGATGTGGTCGTGCAGGAACGCGGAAACGGGGTTGCAGGGAATGCCGCGCTTGGCCAGCGCGGCGGAAACGGCGGCCATCATGCCGACCGCGGTGAGGCTGGACTGCACGCGCAAGGTGATGCGCGCCCAGAGCATGCGCTCGCTGCCGGCGGCATCGGCCTCATCCACGTCGACGATGAGCGTGGTGCCTTCGGCTTCGCGAAACATCATCAGGGCATCGCCCATGCGCTCGCGCGCCTTCTCGTGCGACACGTGCAGGAAGCGCTTCGCGACCGGATCGATCTCCGGATCGAGCGCGGCGAGCAGTACACGCAGGTCGGTGAGACCGGGCGCGGAGCCGATGATGCCCATCAGCCCACCGCGCCTTCGAGGGACACCTCGAGCAGCTTTTTCGCCTCCACGGCGAATTCCATCGGCAGTTCGCGGAACACCTGCTTGCAGAAGCCGTCGACGATCATCGACACCGCATCTTCCTCGCCGATGCCGCGCGAGAGGCAGTAGAACAGCTGGTCGTCGGAGATCTTCGAGGTGGTGGCCTCGTGCTCCACGATGGCACTCGGGTTCTTCACTTCCATGTAGGGGAAAGTGTGCGCACCGCACTTCTTGCCGATCAGCAGGGAATCGCACTGCGTGTAGTTGCGCGCACCGTCGGCGCCCTTCTCGATCTTCACCAGCCCGCGGTAGCTGTTGGAACTACGCCCCGCGCTGATGCCCTTGGACACGATCTTGGACTTCGTGCCCTTGCCGATGTGGATCATCTTGGTGCCGGTATCGGCCTGCTGGCGGTGGTGCGTGAGCGCCACCGAGTAGAACTCGCCCACCGAGCGGTCGCCGCGCAGCACGCAGCTGGGGTACTTCCAGGTGATGGCCGAACCGGTTTCCACCTGGGTCCACGAGATCTTGGAATCCGCACCCCGGCAGTCGCCGCGCTTGGTCACGAAATTGTAGATGCCGCCGACGCCGTTCTCGTCGCCGGGATACCAGTTCTGCACGGTGGAGTACTTGATCTGCGCGCGCTCCAGAGCGACCAGTTCCACCACGGCCGCGTGCAGCTGGTTCTCGTCGCGCATCGGCGCCGTGCAGCCTTCGAGATACGACACGTAGGCATCGTCTTCGGCCACGATCAGCGTGCGCTCGAACTGTCCCGTATTCATCGCGTTGATGCGGAAATACGTGGACAGCTCCATCGGGCAGCGCACGCCCTTGGGAATGAACACGAAGCTGCCATCGGAGAACACCGCCGAATTCAGCGCGGCGAAATAATTGTCGCCCGCCGGCACCACACTACCCAGGTACTGGCGGACCAGGTCGCCGTGGTCGCGGATGGCCTCGGACATGGAGCAGAAGATCACCCCGGCCTCGGCCAGCTCCTTGCGGAAGGTGGTGCCCACGGACACCGAATCGAACACCGCATCCACGGCCACCCCGGCGAGGCGCGCGCGCTCGTGCAGCGGCACGCCCAGCTTCTCGTAGGTTTCGAGCAGCTTCGGATCGACCTCGTCCAGCGATTTCGGGCCGGCCTTCGGCGCCGAGTAATAGCTCACCGCCTGGTAATCGATCGGCGCGATGTCCAGCTTCGCCCAGTCCGGCTCCGGCATGGTCAGCCAATGCCGGTAGGCGGCCAGGCGCCACTCGGTCATCCATTCCGGTTCGCCCTTGATCGCCGACAGCTGGCGGACGGTGTCTTCGTCGAGACCCGGGGGAAGCGTGGTGGATTCGATGTCGGTAACGAAGCCGGCTTCGTAGCGGCGATTGAGGGCCGCTTCGACTTCGGCGTTGTCGCGTACCGGCGCTGCCACTTCGCGTGTCATGTTCTCGCTCTCGTTCATGCGTTTGCCTGTACGGCCGGCGCCGTGGGGCGCCCGGCCAGCATCTGTGCCAGGGTCATGGCGCGCAGCACCCCATCGATCGTTCCCGATACGGAGCGCCAGCTGCCGCTGATCCCGCAGGTGGATTGCCGCTCGCAGTGGCCCTCGGCCAGGCTGCACTCGGTGAGGCCGATCGGCCCTTCCATGGCTTCGACGATATCGGCAAGGCTGATCGCCTCCGCCGGCCGCGCCAGGCGGTAGCCGCCATTGACCCCGCGGAAGGAGTCCACCAGCCCTGCGTGGCCGAGCAGCTTCAGCAGCTTGGACACGGTGGGAAGTTCGAGGCGCGTCTCCTCCGCGATCTGGGCGGTGCTCAGAACGTCGGCAGGGTGGGCGGCGATGCAAGTCATCACCACCGTCGCGTAGTCGGTCAGTCGGCTGACACGGAGCATGGGGAAGGGGTGGGTCGTCAATACCGGACTAAAATGGTACTGATTTGGCGCCCTGAATGCAAATGCACCAATCCGGTGCATTTGCCGGTCGGCGGCGCCTCATGCGTAACATCGATCGAACGCGCTGGTCCGTACCCGGGAGGTCGATGTTGATGCGCTCCGAGATCCTGCTCGATTCCGGCGACACAGCCTGGATGCTGACGGCGACGATGCTCGTGCTCCTGATGACCATTCCAGGCCTGGCCCTTTTCTACGGCGGGATGGTGCGGGCGAAAAACCTGCTGTCGGTGCTGATGCAATGCTTCGCGATCACCGCGGTCGTCACCGTGCTGTGGGTCGTGTACGGCTACTCCGTCGCCTTCGACGACGCCGGCATGGCCGCCGGCGACACCGGACTGCATTCGTTCGTGGGCGGGTTGGGGCACGCCATGCTGGCCGGGCTGAAACCGGGCAGCCTGCACGGCACGATACCCGAGGCGCTGTTCGTAGCGTTCCAGCTGACCTTCGCGATCATCACGCCGGCGCTTATCGTCGGCGCCGTCGCCGAACGCATGAAGTTCTCGGCGATGCTCGTCTTCACCGCACTCTGGTTCACCTTCGCCTATCTGCCGCTGGCGCACATGGTGTGGGGCGGTCCCGGCTCATTCCTCGGCGACCTGGGCGTCATCGACTTCGCCGGCGGCACCGTAGTGCACATCAATGCAGGTATCGCCGGCCTCGTCGGCTGCCTCGTCATCGGCAAACGCCGCGGTTATCCGTCCACGCCGATGCCGCCGCACAATCTCGGTTACACGCTGATCGGCGCGAGCATGCTCTGGGTCGGCTGGTTCGGTTTCAATGCCGGTTCCGCGGTCGCCGCGAACGGAAGCGCCGCGATGGCGATCCTGGTGACGCAGATCGCGACGGCGGCCGCGGCCATGGGCTGGACGGCCATCGAATGGATCCTGCATCGCCGCCCCAGCGTGCTCGGCATCGCGTCGGGTGCCGTGGCGGGACTCGTGGCGATCACACCCGCCGCGGGCACGTGCGGACCCGGAGGCGCACTCGTCCTCGGCTTCTCCGCAAGCATCGTGTGCTTCTTCTGCGCGACGCGGCTGAAGCGCCGGCTTGGCTATGACGATTCGCTGGACGTCTTCGGCGTGCACGCCATGGCAGGCATCTTCGGCGCCCTGCTTACCGGGCCGCTGGCATCGCCTGCTCTGGGCGGTTTCGGGGATGTGACGCGGCCATGGTCGCAGCTCTGGATCCAGTTCGAGGGCGTCGGCTTCACCATCGTCTACAGCGCGGCGATCAGCTACGCGATCTTCAAGGGTATCGCCGTAACGATGGGCCTGCGCGTCGACGACGAACAGGAACAGCTCGGACTCGACCTGGCATTGCACGAGGAGCGCGGCTACAACCTGTCGTAGTCGCCGCGATCCGGGGTGCCGGTCTAACGCACGTCGGAGAACTCGTTCGGGGCGTTGATATCGAGCCGGCCTTCGACGTACTTCACGAAAGCCTCCAGGGGAACGCCATAAGGCGTCGAAACGTGCCTGGATTCGACGATCGCGGCGATCGCCCTGCGAACGGCAGGGTCATGGGAATCGATGATGAAGATATCCTTCGCGGGGATGTCTGCCGGAAAGTGAACTTCGTCCAGGCTGGCCTCATGCTGGCTGGGCGACAGGTTGTCCGATGCGGAGGCGACCTCGCGTCCTTCGGCCCAGACGGCATATTGGTTGAAGCTGTCATGACCGGCAAAGCCGCTGTTCTCCCACCCCCGGAATACATGCTCACTCGCCGAAAGCGATCCGCTTCCTATGGTGGCGCGTCCCGGCAGCATCTCTTCCAGCGCATCGAAACGAGGGCTGACTCCGAATTCTCCCTGGGCCAGCAGCTCCGATGGCGATCTGGCGTCGACGCGATAGACGATGGAATGATTCGCCGTGCGGTAACCCCGGCTGTTCCGGGGCCATTTGCCATTTTCATCCAAGATGCCGTCCAGCCGGAAATCATCCAGCCGGTGGCGCAGCCCGTCGATCTGCGTTTTTTTCAATGCGATGACCTTGTCGACCCTGACCGCCTCGGTATCGGGAACGGCGGCAACGGTATAGCCCCTGACGACGAGTTGTTGCACGGGGTCCTTGTAGATGGCGGCTGGCCGGACTTCCTCTTCCGGAGCCATCAACAGATCGAACTCGCGGCGCGGCTCGAGTGTGTTGTTCGCCGCGGAAGGCCAGCGCGGCGGCCGCCTCATCCCCATGGGATAGCCGATCCGTCCATTGACCCGCTTCGGCCATACGAATGAAGGCGACCCGCCTTTGGTTCCTTTGGCAGTGGCCGCGCTCTTGCCCGGGCGAGAGAAGGCGGCAGCAAGCGGAACCGTGGTCACCGCCGCCAACACCGCCTGCCCGAATCCTGCCCGTCGCTCTTCCACGGTCCTCCCGTCGATGCCCTGCTCGATCCCCGTACCCAGACCCACCAGCCCCGATCCCACCTGCACCGGAATCGCCAGCACCGGTACGAAGCCCAGCGGGCCCAGCAGCTCGATCGTACGATCGATGGTGGTTCGCCATGCCTCCCAGGCCGTGCTCACCTGCATCCGCGCGTCGTCCCGCATGCGCGCCTCCGTCCGCGCGCCCATGTCCTCGAAAAGATCGCCCGCGATGGCCTGCCCGACATGGTCTATCGAACGGCCATCGGCAGCCCATACTCCATCGGCGATCTTCTTCAGCGAGTTTGCCACGCCTGTCCAGAACGTCCCGTCCTTGTTGTTGTAGATGGAGAAGTGCGAGAGCAGCGCGTGCAAGGATGCCGCGGTTTTCGCCTGCTCCACGACCCATTGCCGAAGCGCCTTTTCGTTGCGGAATGCCACGAATGGACGATCGCTGCCCGGGATGTACATCACTTCGCTACCATCCGCCGCCACGAAGCGGACGATGTCGTCGGATGCATAACCATTGATATCGAAGCGGCGTACCCTGTTGGCAGTCGGCGTGGTCTGTCGCAACTGCTCCAGCGTGATCGGGCCTTCCAGCGGCACATGGCGGGCCCCGTCGCGCATTACCTGTTCGAACTGTTTCCAATCCAGCACCCCGGTCGCGTGCGCCCTGCGGGCCTCACCCACGAACCGGTACCGCGCCACCACCGGCCACGTCGACCGGTGTGCATCCCAGTAGCTGTCCAGCGCCCTGTTCAGTTCGTTTACATAGGGAAGCTCCGCGAAGGCATTGGGTACCCCAAGCATTTCCACTACTCGCGACAGGCGCAGCCGGCTGGAACCGGCTGGCATGAAGCCACCGCCCTTCACAAAGATGCCGAAGGCTTCGTCCAGCGGGCGCGCGTCCTCGTTCGTGGTTTCGCGCACGTTGCCCCGCGCGAAGAACGTATTCTGGACGTACCCGCCGATCGTCCGGCTCCAGAGGAAGGCCCCGATCTTCTTGAACAAGATCCCGGCGTTTCCTCCATGGACAAGATCTTCCGCGAAGGCCAGCACGCCGGGGCTTTCCTCGCCGCCGGTCATGAGTCCCTCCACGCCATCGGCCGCCCAGGCGAACAAGGTATGCCGCGAGTGCTCCGGGAACGCCTCCATCAGCGCGTCCGTCAGGCTCGTCTGATGGTCCGGCTTACCTTGCTGGCGTGCCTCCGCGGAAGGGAAATGCGCCACCACCAGCGCGTCGCCGTCGACGCCCATGTGGTGCTTGAGGAATGCCTTGGCCACCGTCCGCGCGCTCGGCGCGGGCATGCCGTAAGCGTCCAGGGAGATGTCCCAGAATGCCTCCGCGTCCTCCTGCGTGGCGAACAGTGGCACGAACAGTGGCAGGTTCAGGACCTGCTCGATTTCTCTCTTCGCAACCGGCGCTTCCTCATCCGTGTCCGGGTAATAGTTGATCGCTACCTGCCCAGTGGCCTCCACCGATGGAAGCATGGCGCCCAGCAAAGCGGTGGCGAACCTCACTCGCGCCATGGAGGAAAAAGAGGTCATGCATACCTTCCTTGTATAGATGCGCAACGATGGGATCGCTGACGCCGCAGTTGTTCAGGGCGCAGCGGGTCAGATGCCGTCCGGATGGAACTCGGGAAAGAAAAGTCTGCGTCAAATCCCGAGACGACGCAGTTCGAGGCCTGCGTACATGCGCGTAGGGACGCGCTGAGAATCCTGTCCGGTTGCAGACTCTGCGTCGGCCTGAGCTTGTTGTGGTCCCTCGGCGCGCGGACGCACGAGCAATTCTTACCCTGCATGGTCCTTCCCTGACAGCGTCGCTCATGGGACTTGGCTATCGTTTGCGGCGCCGGATTTCCCGCCCATCACTCGAGAATGAGCCGCTCGTCCTCCATCGCTGTTCTCGTCGCGCTCGCCGCTCTGGCTTCCGTCAACGCAGCAGGTGAGGTGGCGGCCGCCGACTTCTCCGTCGACCGGTTGGACGAACACGAAAGGTCGTCCGCGGTATCGCCCAGGTTCTCGATAGCTCCTCAGTTCGCCCGTGCCGCCGATGTGACTGCCTTCCAGACGCTGTCGACACGCACGCTGGCAGCGCCCGTGCCGGATGCGCGAAGCGTCGCGACGGCGTTCATCCAGGTCCACCTCGGAATCGATGGCGACGCCTACGTGGTCGCTCATTTCGCGACGGCGTCCGATCGGACCAGCGGGAACCCCGACCACCATATGCCGCTGGTCGATGCGCTGATGGAAGCCTTTCCGGAACATTCCCGGCACACCCTCTTCGCGAGGGCTGCCGATTCCGCCGGCGGGGTCATGTCAGGCGGCCAGGGCAGCGACAGCCCGATAGCATTCGGCAAGAAGCTCGGGCACAGCCGCGACGCGCGAAGCTTCTTCGCCACCGTGGGCCGGTTCCTGTGGAGCAGGACAGGCCCGGGGTATATCTACAACACCTTTTTCGCCCCAGGGAATGTGGTCGAGACAGTGGGCGAGGACACGCGAGCCCTGGACGAGGCCTTCGGCATTTATCGCAGGGGCGGCTTCACTGCGGACTACGCCAGTCCATGGCGGTTGTCACAACTGGTTGAGGCCTTCGGAGCCCCCACCACGTTCGCGGAGCTGCCCTACGTCACCCGGCTGAACGCCGAGCTGGAAAGTTACTGGGCCGCGAACCGCGCGAACTGGCCGGTACTTGCACGCTACGAGTTCGTCACCGTGGCACGACAGGCGCGCGATGCGGAAGAACTGACCCACGAGCAGTACACGCTGGTCATGCGCGGAGGCGCGCCGCAGGTGCCGCTCGACGGTCCCCTGACGCTGGCCCAGTTACGCAGCTCCGCACGCGATGGCGGCGTCGAGACCAGGCGCTTCGACATCAATGGTTACACGGCTACCGATCTCGTCCGCTTCGTCGACACCGACGGCAGCGAGGTGATGTACATCCCGGGCGGACATCCGGCCTTCGTGACGGCCGGCAGCGAGCAGGCGCTTCGCCAGTGGGTGCGGGCGCGGGCAGGGAATCCGGGAACGCTGGATGCGCTGCTCTCGCACTTCTCCACCTATGAAAGCCAGGACGGTACGTTCTGGACGGGCGTGGCGCACGGACTGGAGAAGATCGGCAGCGGGGCCTGGAACGCCGGCGACATGGGCATCGACCACGCGAACGAAACCATCGCCGGCGACGTCTTCGAAGACATGCGGACGCAGGTGGAACGGCGGCTGCGCGAGGATGCCAGGATGCAGACCAGCACGGCGTGGGAAGCCTGGCGCACGACGCTCAACCGTACCGCGGCGCTACTCTCGCCCCTGGGCCTGCTGCGTCCGCTGGCGTTGACGATCCAGGGGATTACCGCGGTCGAAGGCACCGCGACCGGAATCGAGCAGGGAATCGATGGCCGCACGGCCGAAGCGAGGGAGGAAGGTGTCGAGCAGGTGGCCGGAACGCTTCTCTACAGCGTTCCGGTGGGCAGCGTCTTTGGCCGTCCCCGCGCCGGTAGCGCAGAGACGGACACGCCGGCTTTCGTACCGCCGCGGCGGGTCAATGGAAGGCTCGGCTATCCCCTGGGTCCTGTGACTCCGCCCGGCTGGCGGCCCAGACAATCCAACCGGCTATACCGCAAGCGCAACGACACGCCCGGCCTATGGGTGCATGCAGAGTCAGAGCGACACACGGTACGGCTTCCGGAAACGGCGACACTGAGAGCGGACGGCATCTTCATCGACAACGGCGATAGATACGTGCAGATCTATAACCGCATACGTATCCGCGAAGGCCGCAATCGGACATTCAAGCTCGCCGCGGACAGCCGCGGATACCGGATCGTGTTGCAGGACGGCACGGACGGGCCGCTCATTGCAAAAGAAGCGGACGGTACCTGGCAGCTTGCCTTCGATGCGCAGAACTACCTCGAGGGCAGCGTCCTTGCCGAACTGGTCAGGCACGACCTCACCGCGGATCCGCGTACCTTCCATCGGGCGGCACGGATCCTGAAAGAACTGGGCGCGTCGGAAAACCAGCTGGCCGAACTGCCCCGTTCCGGACCGAATGCGACGCCGTCTTCGCCGCTGCTGAATCTCGCCCTGGGACACGGTTTCATCGAGACCTTGCCCTCCCGCCTGCGGGATGCGGACGCGGGCAGATGGAGCGCTGCCGAGGTCAGGCTGATAGCGCCGCTCATTGCCAAGCAGCACGGCCGGCCATTGGCCCTGTACCGTCAGGACGGCAGCTTCGAGATGGCTGTATCGCCCGACGGCACGGAGCACGCCTCCAACGCCCTTCCCCCTTCCACCCTGGGATTGCAACGCGTAGGCGACGGTTATGCCCTCTCCGCCGATCCAAGGGCTAAGCCGGTCAGGTATCCCACGATTTTCGAGGCGATAGCCGGGAACCCGGAACGCCCGCAGCAAGAAGCCGACTTCCGCGCACTCCTTGCCGACGCGATCGACGCAAGGTCGACCCGGGGCATACTCCAGCGCATGCATCGATCCTGGATCGATCCGATGCTACGCACGCCTAAGGAAAGACAAGTCTTCAGACGCCTGTCGCGCCTTCGCCATGCGCTCGTCGACGAGCACGAAGAGCTGACGGCGGACCAGCGTCGCTGGCTACGCCAGGCGGAAACCAACCTTCGCCAAGAGACGATCGACTTCACGGATCTTCTGCGGGAAATCGTGGATGAGGAAAGCGCGCTCCTGCCGGCGAGCCTTGGGCATCTGACGCTCGATGACGTTCCTCCCTCGGAACGCGAAGGCGTCCGGCGATACGATCAGTGGACGGAGGATGGCCGCCATTACGTTCGGTTGAGACACCTGGACGGGCGTACGCACCTGGTCGAGACCGGGCCGGATCGGGAGGACGGCACACGGGAGATCCTCGTAACGAGGGATGGCGTGAGCCGCGGCACCGGCCGCTTCGTGGTCGACCGCGGCGGCTTGTGGTTCCCGGACACGGGCGTGCGCGAGGGTCTCGCCCCGGCCGCCCCCGGCGAGTACCTCGAGACCCTCGCCGCGATTTCCGAAAAACTGCCTTCCACGTTCAGGGCCGGCCCCGCTGGCCTCGAGCGGGTCGTGGACAGTATTCCGCAACCGATGCTGCGCTCCTTCCGGGCCTTCCTCGCGTCGACCGGCATGGCGGCCGACGGTGGCCTGGAGTTGATCCTGCGGCCTCCGGGTTCGCACGAACCCATGGCATTCGCGACGCGTATCGACATGGAAGGCCGCCCGGTTCCAGCCGAACGGCCGCAAACGCCGCTACCCGAGCCTCCGGTATCGCCCCACGCGGACCGGCAGCTCGTTCTGCCCGTACCCGATGGAGCACGACAGGGCGGAAGCTCCTCCCCAACAGATACCGAAACCTATGCCGAGCTGGTAAGAGAAGAACGCCCCGTCAGCGCCTTCCTCAAGCTGGAGCCAACCGATCGCCATATCAAAGCGTTGATGACCACCAGGCGGTTGCGAGGCATGTTGCGCGAGGATGCCCACGTTGCGCTCGTCAGCGGAACGCCGGAGCACGTCTTCACCCTGATCATGCCGCTCGATGCCGACTCACTGGCATTCGCGGTGCCGGGGGGTAGCAACGGACAAGTCATCGGTGGACTGCAAGAAGGAACAGTCATCGTCGATGAGATGTATGACATCACGACGAGCGCAGCGGACTACCCTTCGCGCGCCATGGAGGTCGCCCACCAATGGGAAGCCTCCGGGGTCCGGATGAAATCGCTTAAGCCCGACGGCGCCGAAGCGTGGGAATCTCCGGTGGAGTTCACCCGCAGAATGCTGTCGACGCCTGTGCGTTCCAATCTGTGGAATCCCCTGCATGATCCCATTTCCGAACTGGAGTACGGCAAATACCTTCGCGACCGCTACGTCCATGACACGCCGGTACGCCATGCAGGCCTGGATTGGCTGGGAACGCGTAAGGCACGGCAAGACTACATGGCCTACTTCGCTCCACCTCACGAGGTGATGCCAAACGGACAGGACCCGGCGGCAACGAAGCTCCCGGCGTTTGACGTCCAGCGCCTCGCTGATACCGTCATTCGCATGAACCTTCTTCCCCGGCCTTCCCCGGTCGCAAGGTAGGGGAACGCTATCAGGGACGAACCGCGGTCACCTCGATTTCGACGAGAAAACCGGGCGCCGCCAGCGCCGCCACCTGCATCGCCGAACGCGACGGCAGCTTCGGCTGCTCCCTTGTACCGAAGAACTGCGTATAGCCTCCCATGAAACCGGCAAAGTCCATCTTGCCGCCCTTGGCCGGATCGCCGACGAGGAAGACCTGCATCTTCACCACGTCGCCCATCGTCAGCCCCATGCCCTTGAGCTGTTTTTCGATGGAGGTGAGCACACCGACGGTCTGGGTTTTCGTGTCGCCGTAAGCCTGCAGGCTGCCCTTCGGCGCGTTGGCATCCGCCACCGGGGGCACCACCCCGCTGAGGAACACCAACGTTTTACCGGCGGGTATTTCCACCGCCGCCGAGATCGGGAAATCGCTGCCGGGAATCTTGTGCCGCACGACCTCGGAAGCGGCGACCGGCGCGGTAGCGGCGATGAGGAGGGCGGCGAGGAGAGCGGACTTCATCATGTCAGTGTTTCTCCGGCTGGTTGTTTGGCGGTGGTGGCCGGAAGACCTTGACGTCGTCCGGCTTCAGAGAATCAGCGTAGGCATTGCCGAAATGCGTCCTGACGTAATTCACCACGTCGGCTACCTGCGCATCCGTGAGCATGGGACCGAAGGCGGGCATGTTGCCCCGGCCATTCATGACCATGACGGCGGGATACGCGGCGGAAGCGAGGTTGCGGTCGTGCGCCAGCGCCGGGTAATGCCCGGCACCGACCGCACCCTTCGCATCGGGCATGTGGCAACCCTGGCAGATGCGGGTGTAGATCTGTTCGCCGGTCAGGTGCGCGACGTCTTCGCGCGGAGCGATCTCGATGCGCTGCGCATGTGCCGGCGTCGCGCACATCGCCAGGCACGATATGAAAAGCCATTTCTTCATGCGCTCGCTCCCGTCACGGCACGGCGATGCAGCGCGTCGATCGCGGAGAGGGAGGAAAGGATGGCCCCCTCCTGCCACGCAGGCAGGTAGGACGCATGTTCGCCCGCGAGGACGATGCGACCATCCATCGAGCAGAGCTCAGCATAGTGCTTCGCCCTCGCTTCTTCCGTCCACCAGCCGAAACACCCCAGCGTGCCCGGCGAGCGATGCCATGCGATGGCCATGCCGTTCTCGAATTCGCGGGCATATTGCGGATGGATCCTCGCGCCGTCTTCCACGGCGCGGCGGATACGCTGGTCGGGCGGCATGGCCGTGTATTCGTAGGCCTCGAGGAACAAGGTATACGCACCCAGCAGCACGCCTTTCTGCGTGCCGAAGCCGTGGCTGGGATAGGAGATCATGCCGATGGGCAGGTCGGTGGCGGTGATGCCGCCATAGATCGCCTCGTCTTCCTCCCAGAAGCGCCGCCTGAACTGGAGGCCGACCTTCACCGAGCCCCAGTAGGGCACCGCGCCGATGGCGGCGGCCTTCGCCTCGGAGACCTGGATCGGGATCTGGCTGAGGACGGACAGCGGAATCGTGCATACGCACCAGTCCGCCATTGCCTGTCGCACGTCTCCAGGCTTCGTCGTGTCTTCGTAATCCACCGTGACGCCGCGTTCGTCCTGCGCGATCGCCGTGACCTTCGCGTTGTATCGGATGGCATCAGGGCGGATCTCGCGTACGAAGGCCCTGGAGATCGCATCCATGCCGCCGACCGGCTGCATCAGCGTGGTCTGGAACTCGTACATGCCGCTCATGCCCAGCGACTTCCAGAGATGGCTGCCGAGCACGTCGTGCAGGCGCACCGGCTGCGAAAAGGCGGGCGCGCCGTCCGGCCCGGCACCTGCATCCTTCGCATATCCGCGCCGCGAACTGCAGGCATGTCCGGCCACGTAGCGATAGTCGTTGTCGAGCCCGCCGAATCCGCGCATCGCCTCGAGCAACATCTCCTGATCTTCCTTGCCGACGAGGCCATCGAGGCGCCCGCTGACCGATGCTTTCGCCAGCAGCTCGGCGACGCCGCCGCTGAAGTCGGCCTGTACTTCGCGCATGCGCTGCGGCTTGCCGCCCATGGCGTTCGCGCCGTGCACATAGGCGTTGTGGTTCACCTGCACGAACGGTTCCAGCGCGATGCCGAAGCGCCGGCAGTAATCCAGCAAGGCGTGGTGGTGGTACGGAATGCGCCATGGGCCAGGGTTGAAGTACTGGCCCTTGTCGAACCGGCACTGTTGCCTGTAGCCACCCAGTTCCGTGTACTCGTCGCCGCCGCGCAAGGTCCAGTTGCGACCGCCGGCGCGCGCGTTGTACTCGAGCACCTGGACCTTGTACCCCGCCTTGCCCAGCTCATACGCGGCCACGAGTCCCGCCAGGCCGGCGCCGAGGACCAGCACGCTGCCGCGGCCGGTACCCTGCAGCGGTTCGGGTTTCCGGTAGGGGGATTCGGCGGCGAAACCGAGGCCGGTCATCGCCTGGTACATCAGCGCGCCGCCCCCGGCGAGGCCGATCATTCGCAGGAGCTCGCGGCGCGTCATCGGTGCCGCCATGTCGTGGCCCATGCCTTCCGTCCCCCACAGAACACCTGGCTGAGCATAGGCACATGTTGCGAACCACAACAACAGCGGGCGACGGGGCGGGTGCCATGACAGCGTGTGGCAAAGGCTCTAAGCTCGCGAACGACTTCGCCTCACCAACCGAGCATGACTTCTTCCGCAGACCGTACCGCCGCCCGCCTGGCCTGGGCCCGCCAGGTCACCGGCCAGCCCGACCTCGTCCTGGAACCCGCCTCCGCCGATGCCAGCTTCCGCAGCTACCTGCGCGGCTACGTCGACGGTCAGCCGGTGATCGTGATGGATTCCCCGCCGGCGAAGGAAGACCCGGCGCCGTGGGTGGAGATCGGCCGGCGCCTGGCGGATGCAGGGCTCCACGTCCCGAAGGTGATGATCGCCGACATGGCCCTTGGCTTCCTGCTGATCGAGGACCTGGGCACCCGCACCTACCTGGATGAACTGACGGACGCGACAGTGGATGCCTTGTATGGCGACGCCCTTGATGCGCTGCTTCGCATGCAGATGCGCGTCGACACCAAGGGCCTCCCCGCCTTCGACCACGCCTGGCAGACCATGGAGATGGAGATCATGCCGGCCTGGTTGCTGCAGAAGCACCTCGGCGTGACGGTCGCATGCGAGGAGTGGGACATCATCGAAAACGCGTTCACCGCGATCATGCACACGATCGCCGAACAGCCGCGCGCCTTCATGCATCGCGATTACCACAGCCGCAACCTGCTGGTCACCACGGAACGCTCGCCCGGCATCATCGATTTCCAGGGCGCGATGTCCGGGCCGATCACCTACGACCTCGCATCCCTGCTCCGCGACGCGTACATCGTCTGGGACAATGAGCGGGTGGCAGGCTGGGTGGAGGCTTATCGGCTTCGCCTGCTCGATGCACGCCTTCTCGACGAAAGCGTGGACACCGACCGCTTCCGCCGCTGGTTCGACCTGACCGGCCTGCAACGGCACATCAAGATCCTCGGCCTGTTCTGCCGGCTGTGCTACCGCGACGGCAAGCCGGGTTATCTTAACGATCTACCCCGCGTGCTCCGCTACGTGCTCGATACCGCGCGCCGGCATGCCGACGTCGCGCCGCTGGCCGACTACATCGAAGCGAAGATCGGCGACCGCGACATCCGCGTGGCGAACGACGCATGAGGCACGCGCTCATCCTCGCCGCCGGGCTCGGCGAACGCATGCGTCCCCTGACCGCGCAGACCCCGAAGCCCCTGCTCGAGGTGAACGGCAAGCCGCTGATCGTGCATCACATCGAGAAGCTGGCCGCCGCCGACGTGCGCTATATCGTCATCAATACCTCGCACCTCGCGGAACAGTTTCCCGAGAAACTCGGCGACGGCTCGCGCTGGGGCGTACGCCTGCGCTATTCCTACGAAGGTCCCACGCCATTGGAAACCGGCGGAGGCATGCATGCGGCGCTGCCGTTGCTGGGGCCAGAGCCTTTCATCGCGGTGAGCGCCGACATCTGGAGCGACATCGACTACGCGGCACTACCGCGGGAGCCGGAAGGTATCGCCCATCTGGTGATGGTTTCGAACCCGGATTTCCACGCGGCAGGCGATTTCGCGCTGGCCGACGGGAAGCTGCATGAAGGCGACGGTCCGGCGGGGGCGGAACGACTGACCTTCGGTAACGTCGGCGTGTATCGCCGCGAGATCGTGGCGCAGGAAACGCCGGGCCGGTTCAAACTGTTGCCGATGTACCGGCGTGCCATCGCGGAGGGCCGGCTTACCGGCGAGCGCTTCGACGGGTTCTGGCGCAACGTGGGGACGCCGGCGCAGCTGGACGATCTGCGACGAAGTCTGTCTGCGCGATAGCTTCTGTAGGAGCGCGCCTCTGCGCGCGACATCTTTTCGCGTCAATCCCCAACCTTGCGCGCCAGCTCCAAGTCACAGCCTCAAAACATGTCGCGCGCAGGGCGCGCTCCTACATGATGGTTTCGACGCCCATTTCGCGCAATCGCTCGTGGCCCAGGGCGAAGGCCTCGTTGAAGGCGCTGGTGATGTCCGTGAAATCGTTGGTGCCGGTGCTGGCTTCGATCTCTTCACCGATGTGGTCGAGGATGCGGTAGCTGGCGCGGTAGACCTGTTCACCCGCGTCGCCATGATGCTTCACCGCCTTGGCGACCACCCGGTACTTACTGTGATTTTCCACTACGTCGTCCCTCCCCTGTCCTCCGGATACTGCCGGTGTGGGATGACCGTTGCAAGTGACTCCCGTGACAGCCCACGGTCAATATGACAGCCTGGCCGGGGCCTCATGGCACGGTCTGCCAGCCGCTCCTGCCTGGATCGCGAACACGCATGACGGGTTCCTCATCGGGTGGGACTCCAGTGGATGCCTCACGCCGGGAGGACCGCGTGAAGACGGTCGTCCCCGTGTCAGCCCCGGCGCAGTGCGCGCGCCGGGGGTACCGCGCTGCCCAGCGTCGAATCTTCCGCGGCAGGCATGCCGGGCACACCGGCGCCCAGGTGCTCCTGCTCGGCCGGATGCAGCGTCGACGGCGCGTCGGGCGCATCCGGCTGGTTGGCGACTTCCTGCGACAGCGCCGCGCGCGCCGCTTCCTTCGTCATCACGACGATGCTGATGCGGCGATTGATCGCCGCCGCCGGATCGGCCTTGTCGAACGGCACCGACGCGGCGAGGCCGACGACGCGCGCGACCTTGCCCGGCTGCATGCCGCCTTCGACCAGCGTGCGCCGGGCCGCGTTGGCGCGATCGGCGGACAGTTCCCAGTTGCCGTACGCGCTGTCGGCCCGGATATAGGGCGCGCTGTCGGTATGGCCCGAGATGCTGATCGAATTCGGCACCTGGTTCACGAAGCCCGCCAGCTCGTGGAGGATCTGCACGGTATAGGACTTCATGACGCCGCTGCCGGTGTCGAACATCGGCCGATTGCGCTTGTCGACGATCTGGATGCGCAGGCCTTCCGAGGTGATGTCGAGCAGCAGCTGGTCCTTGTAGGGCGCCATCGCCTGGCTCTTGTCGATCGCCTCCTTCAGGTCCTGCATGAGCTGCTCGAGACGGCGCTTTTCCTGCTCGCGCGCGAGCTTGTCGACTTCCGCGGCACTCGGTTTCGCGAACGCCTGCTGGTCGCCCGGACCCTTGGGCAGGTCGAGCGCGCCGCCCAGCTTGATCATGCTCGTGCTGGCGCCGCCGGGCCCCATCTTGCCCGAGGAGGCCATGGTGGACTGGCCCTGGGTCATGCTGGGGTTCTTGAAGTATTCCGAGATGGCGGCGCGTTGTTGCTTGGTGCCCGCACCGACCAACCACATGACCAGGAAGAACGCCATCATCGCCGTCACGAAGTCCGCGTATGCGACCTTCCACACGCCGCCATGGTGGGTATGTCCCGCCCTTCGCCGTTTCCGGACGATGATGATCTGTTTCAGATCGCTCATGCGGCTTACCGGGCGGCCTTCAGGTGGGTTTCCAGGTCCTGGAAGGTCGGACGCGCCGACGATTGCAGCGACTTGCGGGCGAATTCCACGGCGACCATGGGGTTGTAGCCGCGCAGGTTCGCGAGGAGCGCCACCTTCACGCATTCGAAGGCCTTGCCGTCGGTGGCCACGCGCGCTTCCATCGCGGCCGCCAGCGGACCGACGAAGCCATAGGAAAGCAGGATGCCGAGGAAGGTGCCCACGAGCGCGCCGGCAATATGCTGGCCGATGACCACCGCGTCGCCGTCGATCGATTTCATGGTGATGACGATGCCCAGCACCGCTGCCACGATGCCGAAACCGGGCAAGGCGTCGGCCATCTTCTGGACCGCGAGCGCCGGCACCAGCGCTTCGTGATGGTGCGTGTCGAGCTCCACGTCGAGCAGTTGCTCGAGTTCATGCGGGTCCATGCTGCCACCCACGATGAGGCGCAGGCAGTCGGTGGTGAAGTCGATCAGGTGGTGCTCTGCGACCAGGCGCGGATAAGCCGAGAACAGCGAGCTGTTCGTCGGGTCCTCGATGTGCGCCTCCATGCCGAGCTGCCCTTCCTTGCGCATCTTCACGAAGATGTCGTAAAGCAGGGAGAGCAGGTCCACGTAGTCCTGCTTGCGGTACCGCGGCCCCTTGAACAAGGCGAGCGCCTCGCGGCCCGCGCCCTTCACCACGTCGATGGAATTGCTGCTGACGAAGGCACCCAGTGCCGCACCGAAGATGATGAGCAGTTCGTAGGGTTGCCAGAGCGCGGCGAGCTCGCCGTGCGAAAGTACGTAACCGCCCAGTACGGATACCAGGACGACGATCGAGCCGATGATGACCAACATGACTTGCTTCCTCCAGTCGCCCTCCTTATCGGCCAGGGCGGCGACAAATTGAGGAAATTCGTCACGTTTTCCGAACTTTATTCCTCCGGCCCGCACGGCCCCGGGTAGCGCGGAAACACGAGCCTCAAGCGGGTCCCCACGCCGGTTTCGCTTTCGATCTCGATGACCCCGCCGGCCTGTGCGACGGTGCCGTACACCTGAGCGAGCCCGAGTCCTGAACCGCCCTCCTTCGTCGTGAAGTAGGGCTCGAACAGCCGTTGCCGTACCTCTTCCGACATGCCGCCGCCGGTATCCGTCACGCAGACGAAAACCTGGCGCAACCCGCCGGCCTCGTGCGGGAGCCCATGCAGCAGGCCGCCGCCTATCCGCTCACCCACTTCGATCACGATATGACCGAAACCATCCATGGCGTCGCGCGCGTTGAGGCACACGTTCATCAGCGCCTGCTCCAGGCCATGGCGGTCCACCCAGACGGGCAACGCCACGGGTTGTCGCAGCACCTCGAGCCCGATCCGGCCACCGAGCGCATGCCGGGCGAAATCGGCAAGGGTCGCGACCAGATCACCCAGGTCGACGGCCTCCGGCTGCGCGTACTGGTTCCGGGCAAACGCCAGCAGGCGCCGCGTGAGTGCCGTGGCATGGCGGGCCCCTTCCACGGCATACGTGATCATCCGGCGGTGCCGGGGCGACAGTTCATCGGAATCGTCCTGCAGGCCGGACAGGCTGACGAT
The DNA here is from genome assembly GCF_056755555.1 of Luteibacter sp. SVR4-7G. Lineage (NCBI taxonomy): Bacteria > Pseudomonadati > Pseudomonadota > Gammaproteobacteria > Lysobacterales > Rhodanobacteraceae > Luteibacter > Luteibacter sp. SVR4-7G. The sequence goes on from NZ_JBPGXO010000008.1 coordinate 32,087, forward strand.
CACCGTCTGCAGCATGTTGTTGAAATCATGCGCGATGCCGCTCACGAGCTGGCCGATGGCCTGTTGTTTCTGCGCCTGGCGCGCGCCGGCCTCGGCCAGCTCGCGGGCGCGGTTCGCCATCTCCAGCTGCTCGCGGATGCCGGCAAGGCGGCTCTCGGCGTCGCGCCGCGCACCATGCTCCGACTCGAGCCGCTCCATCAAGGTGCCGTAGCGCGTGCTGGCGTTGGCGGAGCGCGCCACGGTCTCGTTGAGGCGATCCTGGAGGAGCTCGATGATCGCCTCCAGCGAGGCCTGGAGTTCGACCCGTTCGGTGACGTCTCGGCTGATGACGATGAAATGATCGAGCACGTCGCCGGCGACGACGGGGGCGACCATCACCTCCCACCAGCGCGAGGGGCCGTCCCCCGGCCGCCGTGCGCCAACGAAGTCCACTCGCTCGCCCGTCGCCGCGCGGTCGAGCACGCGCGCCACCATGTCCCGCGCCTCCGGCGGCCACAGATCCAGCCAGCGGGTCCCGACCAGCCGTTCCACACCCCCCGGCGCCAGCGCCGCGCAACCCAGTCCGGATACGAAACGGATGTTTCCGTCCCTGTCGAGTTCCTTCATGCAATCGGAGGATGCCTCGACAAACTGCCGGTACCGACCGTCTCCATCGCTCATGGCGCCGCCGTCCCCTATGTCACGCGTCGTGTGACGCTTATGACGCGCCGCGGCATGGGCAACTGTCAAGCCATACCTGTGGCCGAGGCTCAGGCGGGTTCGTCGTCGAAGCCTGTTTCACCCTCGGCAAACACCGGCGCGCCGTCCTCTTCCACGCCCAGCACGAGGCCCAGCGCCTTTTCCGCGGCCTGGGCGGCACTCGCTTCGTCGCGGAAACTGCGGTTTTCATAGACGGCAAAGTAGCTTGGGAAGCTGCCGTCCGCCGGGTGGGAGGACAGCAGGGCCGTGTAGCGCGACCCCTCGCGGGTGGCGCCGCTGCGCAAGGTGAAGCCGGGGAATTCGCGCTCTGCCATGGGTCCGATCTCGTTGGGGAACGAAAGTCTAACGTAGCCGCGGGCTTGCCGATCCTCTTGCATGGAAGTCCTTATCTGTACAGGAAAATCATCACAATTCGGCACTTGCCTGCTCCCCGGTTTGTAGGGTATTTCCTACAACAAGCGGCCTCACACCAACTTCACGAAGGCCGCGAAACAGGGGAATACAGGGGTAATAGCAGCATGAACCTCATCACCACCGCGTCGCCGTCACGGCGCGTCGCGTGGATCGTCGCCACCGTACTGGCCCTCGCCGGCATCATTGGCCTGGCCCTCGCACCTCGCGTGGCCGCCGCCATTCCGAAGACGGCGATCCAGATGGTCTACGCATGGCTCTGCGCTTCGCTGGTCGGCTCCGCCTACGTCGTGGTCACCTTGGCCAACGACGCGGAAGGCGCCGCCGAGGACGGCGACGATTTCTAAGCTCAGGGATGAGGATCGCGATAGGAAGCCCGCCGGCAACGGCGGGCTTCTTCGTTATACGGCGCACCCCGCCCTTGTAGGAGCGCGCCCTGCGCGCGACCGCCTTTCGCGTCGGTTGGCCCGCTTATGCGTGCCCATGTTCTGAGCGGCTTCGCCGCATGGAGCGTTGGGCCGGGCTCGGCTATCGCCATCGCGTTTTGCGTTGGCGTGGCGGCGGGTCGCCGGTGGCCGCCATTTTTCTCGCTAAGTCCTCGTCCGGCCTACGCCTCCCTGCGGAATCGCTCCAAAAACGGCAGCCACCGGCTCCTCCCAACACTGCGGTCGCATGCGGCAAAAGCCAAAGCGCCATCCAGCCTGCTCGCAGGCTGCGCATTTCCCGCGGCTCCCGCAAAAAACGCGCGCACCCTGTAGGAGCGCGCCTGCGCGCGACAGCCTTTCGCGACCACCTCCCATCCTCGCGCAAGCCAATGGGAGGCTTCATTGCGCGATTCCAGATGAAAGGCGCTCGAACCGCTTTTCGCTAATCACCCGCGAGCGTGCCGGTGACGGAGCGCAACTGCTCCCTCACTAACTGCGTGTGCGCCTGCATGGCGTAATCCAAACCCCGGCTCATCAACGCCTCGATGACCGTCATGACGCTAGCCATCTCCTTGCCCTGTAGCTCATCCGCCTCCCCGATCACCTCGGCCACGAACAGAGTCAACCGCTGCGCATATTGCAACCACTCGGTCGCCTCATTCATCAACTCATGCACCGAACCCTCGGTACGCTCGTTCATCGCATTCATGCTGTGCTCCTTGCTGTGCCGCCGCCCGCAGGTGTGGCACGCCGCACAAGGCGACGTGCCACGGGCAAAACATCGCCTCGAGGCGATGAGCTGCGGACTCGCGGGATCACCGGCAGCCCGTGACCGGGCGCCGGACGGTTCGATTGTCGAAGTGGAAGGCAGCTACGACGGTCCCTTTCTGCCACGCGTGCACGGACGCGCCGGGTCGCACGGCAGGGCGAAAGATGAGAAACGTCTTAGGACCGGCGAGGCCGCCGGTTCGTCAACCGGATCGACAATGGGTGCCGAAGGCCCGGTAACCGGTGGAGGTGCCGCCGGTGGGGAACCGGCGGGCGAGCGAGTGATTTACCATGGCTGCAGCCTCATCAACTGTTTCGGAGTTGGTTAGGTCAGCGGCCTCTGGGTGTTAGCTGCACCCTTGGGCCGCGCTCTCACCGCTTCGATGCGATGGTTGCCTGCGACGAGATTCGATCAGCAGCAGGCAACGGGCCGAACATAGCAAGTCGATCCGGGCTTGTCTGTACGACGGAACTCAAACGACGCGCGCGTGTGCGCACGCGCTGCGGGAATCGCCCGCGAAGCGCGGCCTGCAACGCGAAGCGCGACCTGCAAAGTTGTCGCCTCCCTTCCTACCCGTCGCTCCCGCGGAGGCGGGAGCCTAGTGACTCTTGCTGCAGGGTTGCGAAAACGCTCAGTGCGTACGTGTAGGTGGTCGCGAAAAGATGTCGCGCGCAAGGCGCGCTCCTACAGGACGGCGTGCGGTGTGGTCGCCAAAGCGGGCGAGCCGTTGCTCTGGCTTTTGCCGCATGCAACCGCGGTGTTGGGAGGAGCCGGTGGCTGCCATTTTTGGAGCGATTCCGCAGGGAGGCGTAGGCCGGACGAGGACTTAGCGACAAAAATGGCAGCCGCCGGCGACCCGCCGCCACGCCAAAAGCAAAACGCGATGGCGAACGCCGAGCCGTCACGCTCCCTGCGGCGAAGCCGCTCAAGACATGGGCACGCGCAAGCGGGCCAACCGGCGCGAAAAGATGTCGCGCGCAGGCGCGCTCCTACTGGTTTATGGCCGGCGGGCCAGTTCCGGGTCTTCCTTCGACCGCGGCATCAGGTCCTGCTTCGACACGCCGAGCCACAACAGGATCGGGCTGGCGACGAAGATGGACGACAGCGTGCCCACCACGATGCCGATGAGCATGGTGATCGAGAAGCCGTGAACCACCGGGCCGCCGATAAAGTACAGCGCGGCCATGGTGATGCCGGTGAACAGCGACGTGATGATGGTTCGCGACAGCGTGCTGTTGATCGAGCGGTTCAGCACTTCCTCCGGCGTGGCATTGCGGCTGGACCGGAACAGTTCGCGCACACGGTCGAACACCACCACCTTGTCGTTGATCGAGTAGCCGACCACCGCCAGCACCGAGGCCAACACGGTCAGGTCGAACTCGCGCTGGGTCAGGGCGAAGATGCCGAGGGTCACCAGCACGTCGTGGATTTCCGTTGCCAGCGCCGCGATCGCGAAGCGCTTCTCGAAGCGGATCCACAGGTAACCCATGATGCCGACAATCACGAAGATCACTGCGACAATGCCGTCGCTGCGCAGCTCCTCGCCGACCTGCGGACCGACGAAGGACTTGCTCTTCATCGTGACGTCGGGCCGCGAGGCCTTGAGCGCCGCCATGATGTCGTTCGCCACCTTGGTGGCCGCCTCGTCGTTCGAGAGGTTGCCCGCTGCCGCCACATCGCCCTTGGGCTGCAGGCGGACGGTGAACTCGCGGGTGCCGCCCACGGCCTGTACCAGCGGGTTCTCCAGGTGACCCTTCTCCAGGGCGGAGCGGACATCCGACGGATCGATCGGCGTCTGGTACTCCACCTGGACGGCCACACCACCGAGGAAGTCCTGCCCGTAGTTGAAGCCGCGGGTCATGATCAGCGCGATGGAGCCGAGCATGAGCAGCACGGCAAGGCCGATGCTGAACTTGCGAAGACCGAGGAAGTTGAAGTTCGAATTGTGGTTGAAGATTTCCATGGCGTCCCTCCCGTCAGACCGACAGGGTCTTGAGCTTGCGGCCGCCGTGGATCAGCGCCGTGATGGCATGGGTCACCGTCACCGAGGTGAACATCGAGGTGAGGATACCGATGAACAGCGTGACGCCGAAGCCCTTGATCGGACCCGAGCCCATGGTCATGAGACCGAGCGCGGCGAGCAGATGGGTGACGTTCGCGTCGAGAATGGTCGCCCAGGCCTTGTCGTAGCCGGTGCGGATGGCCGCCAGCGGGGACGAGCCGTTGCGCAGTTCCTCGCGGACGCGCTCGCAGATCAGCACGTTCGCGTCGATCGCCATGCCCAGGGTGAGCACGATACCCGCGATGCCCGGCATCGTCAGGGTCACGCCGATCAGCGACATGACGGCGACGAGCAACACGAGGTTGAAGAACAGCGCGATGTCGGCAACGAGGCCGAAGAGCTTGTAGTAGATCGCCGCAGCGACCAGCACGAGGCCAAGGCCGAGCATCACCGCCTTGAAGCCCTTGTCGATGTTGTCCGCGCCGAGACTGGGGCCGATCACGCTTTCGCTGACGATGTCGACCGGGGCGGCGAGCGAACCGCCGCGCAACAGCAGGGCCAGTTCCGACGCTTCCGCGTCGCTGGGCAGGCCGTTAGTGGAGAACTGCTTGCCGAACGGCGAACTGATGTTGGCGTAGTTGATCACTTCCTCGGTGATCTTCGGCGTCTTCACTTCCTTGCCGTCCACCGTCTTGGTCTCGACCGTGCGCGTGATGTAGAGCACCGCCATCGGCTTGCCGACGTTGTCGTTGGTGAACTCCTGCATCTTGCGCGCGCCGGCACTGTTCAGCGTGACGCTGACGTTCGGCGTGCCGTTCTGCTGGTCGCGGCCGGAAACCGCGCTGGTGAGCTCGTCGCCCTTGGCGATGACCTTCTTGCTGAGCAGGTACGGACGGCCGTCGCGGCCGTAGTAGAGCTTCGCATCCGGCGGCACGCTGCCCGAGCGGGCGGCGTCCACGGCCTGTTGCGGCGTGTAGAGGCCCGCACGGTATTCGAGCGTTGCCGTGGCGCCGATGATCTTCTTCGCCTCGGCCGTGTCCTGCACGCCTGCCAGTTCGACGATGATCTGGTTCGGACCCTGCTGCTGGATCAGCGGTTCGGAGACGCCCAGCGCGTTGACGCGCTGGCGCAGCGTGGTCACGTTCTGGCTGATCGTGCTCTGTGCCAGTTCGCGCAGCTTGTCGGGCTTCACCGTGGCGTTGAGGATGAAGCGGTTGCCGGTGGCGGGACCGTCGTTGATGACGAGGTCCGGGTAGTCCGTGGCGATCAGCGTCGCCGCCTGCTGGCGATCGGCTTCGGAGCGCAGCACCACGCTGACACCCTTACCGCGCGCATTGCGGTTCACCGCGTCGTACGAGACGTTCTTCTCGCGCAGCAGCGAGCGGATGTCGTCGGCGTAACGGGTTTCCTGCGCATCGATGACGGCGTTCTGGTCGACTTCCATCAGGAAGTGCACGCCGCCCTGGAGATCGAGGCCGAGCGGCATCGAGTTCGCGTTGATCGCGCGCAGCCAGGCAGGCACCGTGGTCGCCAGGTTCAGGGCCACCGTGTACTTGTCGCCAAGTTCGGGGCGCAGGATGTCCGAGGCCTTGGCCTGGGTATCGACGTTCGGGAAGCGGGCGAGCAGGCGGGTGCCCTTTTCGTCCACTTCGACCGACGTGGCCGGTACCTTCGCCGCGGCCAGCAGGCTTTCGACCCTGCTCTTCAGGGAGGCGTCGACGGCCGCGCCGCGGTTGCCCGAGATCTGCACCGCGGGCTGCGGCGGGAAGGCGTTCGGCAGCGCATACAGGATGCCGAACAGCAACACGATCACGACCAGCGCGTATTTCCAGCGTGGAAAATCACTCATGCCTTACATTCCGTGGGAGCGGCCGTGCGCCGGCCGCGGCTGACGCATTGTCGGATGGAAGTCTTACGACTTCTTGAGGCTGCCCTTGGGCAGAACCTGGGTAATCGAGCCCTTCTGCACCTGGACGACCACGCCCGGCGCGATCTCGACCCGGACGAAGGACTCGCCCACGTCCTCGATGCGCCCGGCCATGCCGCCGCTCATGACGACCTCGTCGCCCTTGGCTAGGGCGGCCAGCAGGGCGCGATGCTCCTTCTGACGCTTCATCTGCGGGCGGATCATCATGAAATAGAAGATGCCGAACAGGACGGCCATCATGATCAGCGGCGAAAGACCGAGGGCCCCACCCTGGGGAGCGCCAGCGGCGGGAGCGGCGGCCTGTGCAATGGCGGCGAATGTCGGAAGGCTCATCGGATTTCTCGCAAGTCATGGAACGGCCAAGGAAAAGCGCCATTCACGTAAAAAGATCGTGGATTATGCCACGCCCCTTGGCGCTCATGCATATAGGGCCACCTGTGGAAGCCGGCATCTTTCCCTGTGGGAGCCGGCTACGCCGGCGATCCCGCGCAGCGGGCACCCTTGCCGCGAGCACCCATCGCCGCTGAAGCAGCTCCCGCACAGAGCCTCCCCGGCTCAGCCGCCGCTTTCGGCCTTGCGGCGCGCCTCGTAGAAGGCGGCCACGAAGTCCTCCAGCTTACCGGCCTCGATGGCGCCGCGCAGCCCGGCCATCAGCCGCTGGTAGTGTCGCAGGTTGTGCATCGTGGCCAGCTGGCTGCCCAGGATCTCGTTGCAGCGGTCCAGGTGGCGCAGGTACGCACGGGAAAAACCATTGGCACAGGCGTAGCAGTCGCAGCCTTCCTCGATCACCCGGGTGTCGGCGGCGAACTTCGCGTTGCGGATGCGCAGGGTGCCCCCGGCCGTGAACAGGAAGCCGTTGCGGGCGTTCCGGGTGGGCATCACGCAGTCGAACATGTCGACGCCACGGCGCACGGCCTCCACGATGTCCTCGGGCCGGCCCACGCCCATGAGGTAACGCGGGCGGTCCCTGGGCAGCATGGGCAGGGTGAAGTCCAGCGTGTGGTTGCGCTCCGCCTCGGGCTCGCCCACGGCGAGGCCGCCTACCGCATAGCCGTCGAAACCGATCTCCACCAGCCGCTCCGCCGAGCGGCGGCGCAGGTTCTCGAAGGTGCTGCCCTGGACGATGCCGAACAGGGCGTTGGGATTGCGCAGGTCGTCGAAAGCCTTGCGGGAGCGCTCGGCCCAGCGGAGGCTGAGCTCCATGGAGTCGGAGGCCACCTTCTCCGTGGCCGGGTACGGTGTGCACTCGTCGAAGATCATAGCGATGTCCGAATCCAGCACCTTCTGGATCCGCATCGACTCCTCGGGCGACAGGAACACCTTCGAACCGTCCACAGGGGATGCGAACGTGACGCCTTCCTCGGTGATCTTGCGCTTATGCGCCAGAGAGAACACCTGGAAACCACCGGAGTCGGTGAGAATCGGCTTGTCCCAGCCGATGAAGCGGTGCAGGCCGCCGAATTCGCCGACGATCTCGAGGCCGGGACGGAGGAACAGGTGGAAGGTGTTCCCGAGGATGATCTCGGCGCCCGTGTCGAGGACATCGCGCGGGGTCATCGCCTTCACCGAGCCGTAGGTGCCCACGGGCATGAAGGCAGGGGTTTCCACGGTGCCGCGGCCGAAACGGAGACGGCCGCGCCGTGCCTCGCCGTCGGTGGCGAGGAGTTCAAAAGGAAGCTGGGTCATTGGGTTAGTTTAGCGTGAGTCAGGCACTGGGGCCTGTAAGAGCTGAGAAAAGCCCCCACCGCCGCCGGCCGACAGTGACCGCCACACCGCCCCGCCCTCTAAAGTTTCGCAAGTTTCCGCCGATGTCCTGAGTCACAGGAGCGTGCCCATCCGGGGGCCCGCCAGGCCGTGGGAGGACATCCCCTTTGATCATCCAGCCGACCAGTCTCGCTGCCCAGTTGTGGGCGGGCGCGGCCGCGGGCACCACGGCCGCGGCGGACAGCTGGCGGGTCGGCGCCCTGCTCACGGCGCGGGTGATGGGCCAGAACGACCTCGGCAAGCTTCTGCTCGAGATTGGCGGCCTCACCGTGGAGGCCGATGCCTCCGGTACCCAGCTCCCTCCTCAGTTCCAGGTGCGCGTGCTCACCCAGGGCGCCCAGCCGCAACTGGAGGTGCTGCCCGGCAACGTGGACGAGCGCGTGGCCATGCAGGGCCTGCGCGAGCGCCTGCCGCAGCAGAACGGCTATGCGCCGCTGCTCGGCGTGCTGGCCGCGCTGGGGCGCCGGCCGGTGGCGCGCCTGCTTCCGGCGCCGCTGCGCGCTGCCCTGGCTACGCTCGAAGCCGCCATCAACAAGCCTGCCGACGTCAGTTCGCCCTCGGGCATGAAGGAAGCCATCGCCCGCAGCGGCACCTTCCTGGAAGCCCACCTGGCCGAGCCCAAGGAACCGACGCCGGCCGCTGACGACTTCAAGGCCGCCCTGCTCGCCCTGCGCCGCACCCTCGCCGATCTTCCGGCCGCACGGCCGGGTGCCACGATGCCCCGTCCCACTGCGGACACGCCGCCACCGTTGGCCCAGCGTCCGCTGGTGGCGCAGTCGCGCGCACCGGAATTGCCGCCGGTCGCGGAGGACGACCTCGACGGCCTCGTCGGGCAGCTTCGCATCGATACCCGCGCCGCGCTGTCGCGCGTCGAGATCGCTCAGCTCGAGTCGCAACCTCAGGCGGGGCTGTGGATGATCGAAATCCCGCTGGCCGGCGTGCGTGGCTACGACGTGCTGCAGTTGCGCATCGAGGAAGGCAAGCCAGGACCCGGCGACCAGGACGGCCCATGGACGGTCGGCTTCGCCATCGACCCGCCCACGCTCGGTGCCGTGCAGGGCGAAATCCAGCTGCGCGTGCCGCGCGTCTCGGTGCGGCTGTGGGCTCAGCACGCCGCCACGGTCACGCGCCTGGAGAACGAATTCGTATCGCTGCGCCGCCTGCTGGAAAAGAGCGGCCTGGTGCTCGATCACTTCGCCTGCATGCACGGCCTGCCCGTGCCGACCAGCGCCTACAGCGCGGTATTGCTGGAAGCACGCGCGTGAACCCGTCCCTTCCCTCGCCGAGGCGCAGCGTCACGCTCCGCCTCGCGTCGCCGACCAGCAGCGGCAACGGCCAGCGCATCGACAGCGAAGGCGTGAAGTCGATGCTCGAGCGCGCGCAGGCGCTCGGCCTGGCGCCGCAACTCGATCCACAGATCGCCACCCTGCTCGCAGCGGTGCGCCTGCGCGACGATGTGCCGCCGGAGCTTTACGCGGCGCTCGCCGCTGTCGTGGGCACCTTGCTGGCGGCCGTAGAAGACTGAGCTGTCCCGTGCCGGTGTAGGAGCGCGCCTTGCGCGCGACATCTTTTGAGGCCGAGCCTGGAAGCTAGTGCGCCAGCGTGTGGACTGGCGCGAAAGGCTCAGCGTGCGCAGGGCGTGCTCCCACATGCGCCAGCTTGCGAGGTTTGGCCTTAAAAGATGTCGCGCGCAGGGCACGCTCCTACAATGCGCCAGCTTGCGAGGTCTGGCCTTAAAAGATGTCGCGCGCAGGGCGCGCTCCTACAATGCGCCAGCTTGCGAGGTTTAGCCTTAAAAGATGTCGCGCGCAGGGCGCGCTCCTACAACGCGCCAGCTTGCGAGGTTCGGCCTCAAAAGATGTTGCGCGCAGGCGCGCTCCTACGTGTGCGTGCAGTCGCTGGGCCCCTGCCTCCGCAGGGGCGACGATGGAGGCTTCAGGCGATGCCGAGGCCCTGGATGCTCGCGCTGCTTGCCTCGAAGCCAGCGAGTTCCGCGAAACGTTTGCCGCGTTCGGTGTAATCGTGGAACTGGTCGAAGCTGGGGGCGCCGGGGGATAGCAGGACGCAGCCGCTTCCGTCGAGCGCGGCACGTGCGGCCGCGACGGCGGCCGGCAGGTCGGTGGCGCGGTACACGCCGGCGACGCCTGCGCTTTCCAGCGCGTCGGCGATGCGCGGCCCGTTCGCACCCTGGCAGACGATCGCTTCGGGCGCATGCCCACGCATCGCCTCGACGAAGGGCGACCAGTCCAGACCGCGATCGTGGCCGCCGACGAGCAAAGCCGTGCGTTTCACGCCGACGCTTTCCAGGGCGGCGAGGCTGGCCAGCGGCGTGGTGCTGATCGAATCGTTGATCCACTCGAGGCCGTCGCGCTCGCCCAGCGGTTGCAGGCGATGCGGCAGCGGTGTGAAGGAAGCGAGCGCCGGCGCGGCGGCGCGCGCGTCGTAACCCATGATCTCCAGCGCGGCGAGCGCGGCGCTGGCATTGACGGCGTTATGCAGTCCCGGCGCGGACAGGCGGGCGGCCTCGACGATGCGCTCCTCCCCGCGGACGATCCACCCGTCGGCCACATGCCACCCGGCGCTGTCGCCGAAGGTATGCAGGCCGGGGTGATCGATCGCCCGTGTCAGCAACAGCGGTTGCGTCGCGTTCACCAGGACCTTGGCCGACGCAGAGAGCAGCTTCAGCTTGTCGTCCACGTAGCGCTCGCGCGACCCGTGCCAGTCGAGGTGTTCTTCGTAAAGGCTGGTCACCACGCCCAGGTCGACGCCCATCGCCTCGCCGGTCTGGAAGCTCGACAATTCGATGACCCAGAGCTCCGCCGTCGCATCGTCGAGCTCGAGCATTGGCATGCCGATGTTGCCCGCCAGCGCGGTGCGCACGCCGAGCGAACGCGCCAGGTGAGCGATGAGGGCGGACGTGGTGCTCTTGCCCTTGGTTCCGGTGACGGCGATGGTGCGGGCCTCGACATGCTGGCCGAACCACAGGGCGCTGCCCGAGGTGAAGCGGGTGCCGCGTAGCTTCGCATCGAGCAGTTCCGGCTTGTACGCCGAGATGCCCGGCGACTTGATCACCACATCGTGCGCAGCCAGCGCATCGGCATCGGGAACGACATCGCTCACGCCCACGGAGGGGAACGCGTTGCGTGCCGGTTCCACTTCGCCCGGAAGGCAGTACAAGGTGACCCGCTGTCCCGGCAGATGACGGGCCAGCGCCGACAAGGCGGCGCGCCCCTCCCGGCCGAAACCCCAGACGGCGATGCGCTTGCCGCGCAGTTCAGCCCAGCGCATCCAGCGCTCCGAGCAGGCGCTTCGGCACGAGATGCGAGGCGCCCGGTTTCAGCCACGGCTCCAGGGCCAGGTCGCCCTGATGGAGCTGCGGAAGGATTTCGCTGCGGAAGCGTGCCACCAGCGCGTCTTCGCGCCATTCCGGCCGCTCCGCCAGTGCTGCCAGCGCAGCGCGTGCCTCGGCACCCTCGCCGACGCATTCGAACGGCTTATGGTCCTTGTACTCGAGCAAGGCGTCGAACGCACCGGCAAGCGCGTCGTCGTCCAGCAGGTTGCGGCCGAAGATCGACAACAGCCGCGGCTTCGCCATAAAGGGCGCCAGCGCGAGGAACACGAAGTGGCACTTCGGGCACTGCCCGCACCAGCGATCCGCCGGTTTCGGGCCGAGGATACGGAAGTTGCGGTTACAGCTGGAGAATACGTTGAAGTACTCGCCGCCCAGCCTGGCGAACGCGCTGGTCACCGCCAGTTCCGACCACGGCCGCAGCAGCGAGCAGTAGTCGAGGTCGGCGGCCACGTGGGCATGCAGGTAGTCGTGCAGGGTCTTCTCGAAACCGAAGCCCTTGCTCCACTGGTGGTTCACTTCCTGCCCTTCGTATTCGAGCGTGGCGACGGAGGCGGAACGCTCGTTCGCGAACACGATGGAATCGTAGCCGTACAGGATCGCCGCCACCGCGAGGATCACGGAGTTGATCGCGGTGACCGGGATATGCCCGTTCCACGCACCGAGGCGATTCAACTCGAACAGGCCCGGCGCGAGTTCACGCGAGATGTTCAGCAACGGCAGGCCGGTGCGCGCTGCGCATTCGGCGATGAGCGGCGAATTGCCCACCCATGCCGCCGTCGCGTCGGCGCCGATCGACTTCACCGCTTCGACCGCCACGACCGAATCCTTGCCGCCACCGATCGGCAGCAGCGAACGCTGCGGCAGGCCGACGGCGGGTGCCGGCGCGAGCGTGCGCCGCTCGAACGGAAAGGCGATGCGGCCGCGCAGGTCCAGCCGGTTGCGATACGCGAACTCGGCGAGACCATGCAGGTAGAGCGCGTCCAGCAGGTACGCCGTGGCCTCGTCCAGCGGCTCGCCCTCGACGACGATGGTCTCGGGAATGCCCGCCTTGTAATAGCTGACGCCGGCGACGAGATGGAGCAGGCTCAGCGCCGCCTCGAAGGCGGCCCTACGTTCCGCGGGCACGGCGGGCGCACCGGGGAAGGTCACCCGCTCGATCAGCTCCCCGCCGTCGTCGAAGGCGTAGACAAGCTCGGCCACGCCGTCCGCGAACGAATGACGGACGAAACGGAAACGCTTGCTCGCGCGCGGATCGGTAAGCGTGGCCGTCACGGCAGCAGCACCTCGTCGGCTTCGTCGCGCAGGTTGTAACGCGAGGACATCACGGCGCCATAGGCACCGCCCTGCGCCACGAGGATCACGTCGTCTTCCTTCGATTCCGGCAGGCGGCGGTCGGAGCCCAGGATGTCGCCCGATTCGCAGATCGGTCCGACCACCTGGTACATCATGGTCGCCGGCTCGTCGTAGCGGGACAGGTTGACGATGTCGTGCCAAGCGTCGTACAGCGCCGGGCGGATGAGGCTGTTCATGCCGGTATCGAGGCCGAGATAGCGCGTGTTGGCGCCCTTCTCCTTCTCCTGGGTCACCTTCGCCAGCAGCACGCCGGCATCCGCGACCAGGTACCGGCCCGGCTCCATCCACAGCTGGAACTGCGGATACGCCTGGCGCACCGAGGTAAGCACGCGGTCCAGCGCGTTAATGTCCAGCGGCGATTCGCCGGGATGCGAAGGCACGCCGAGGCCGCCGCCGATGTTCAGCACGGTGATGGTGCCGATGCGCTCGGCCAGCGCCGCCAGCTGCGAGTACACCTCGCCCCAGTGACCCGCATCGAGGATGCCCGAACCGAGGTGCGCATGCAGGCCGATGACCCGCGCGCCGGCCGCGTCGGCGAGACGCAGGAAGCGGTCGATGTGCTCGATGGGCACGCCGAACTTGCTGCCGGTGCCACCGGTCTTCACCTTCTCGTGGTGGCCCAGGCCGCGACCGAGGTCGACGCGGAGCACGATATCGCGCCCGGCGAACATCTCGCCCCAGTGCTCGATGGGATGCAGCGCGTCGATGGTGATCGTGGCGCGCGTCTGCAACGCGGCCGCGAAGTCCCGGCGCGAGGCGAAGTTCGGCGTGAACAGCAGCGGCACGTCGGCCGGCACCGCGGCGGCCACCGCGGCAAGCTCGCCCGGCGAGACGCACTCGAAGGCGAAGCCTTCTTCCGCGAGCACCTTGAGGATGCCCGGATGCGTGTTCGCCTTCACCGCGTAATGCGCGCGATCCACCGCCTTCAGCGACTTCACGCGGCGCGCCTGCGCGCGCACCGTGGGCAGGTGGTAGACGTAGCGCGGCGTGCGTTCCCCGGCAAGCCGCAGCAGCGCCGGGCGTTCGCCCTGCCACCATTCGGCCCCCGGCGCGGCCTGCTCGCCCTTGCCGTAGAGCGACTGCCAGGAAGGACCGAACACCATGCTGTCGTCGGTGCGCAGGGCACCGGCGCCGATCAGCAACTCATGGAGCCGAGGCAACATGTCGTCCACCACGTCTTCGTCGACCACGAAGGTCAGGTTGAGGTTGTTCGACGACTGCGAGATCAGGTGCACGCGCATCTGGCCGAATTCCGCCAGTACACCCGAGAGCTTGTGCAGCATCGAACGCATGCCGCGGCCGACGAGGGTGATCGCCGCGCAAGGCGCGATCACCTTCACCCGGCACACGCGCGCCAGGTCCGCGGCGAGCGCGGCGATGGCGTCGGAATCCAGCAGGTTCTCGGTGGGATCCAGCGAGACGGTCACGTTGGTTTCCGCCGAACCGATCAGGTCCACCGAGAGGCCGTGGCGCTTGAAGGCATCGAACACGTCGGCGAGGAAGCCGACCTGCTGCCACATGCCTACCGACTCCATGGACACGAGGGTGATGCCCTTGCGCGCGCTGATCGCCTTGATGCTCGGCGCGTGCTCGCGCACCTCCGGACCGATCGACGTGCCTTCCAGCTCGGGCCGGTTGGTGTCCTTGATCAGCAGCGGCACACGCGGCTCGCGCAGCGGCGAGAGGCAACGCGGATGCAGCACCTTCGCGCCGGTGGAAGCGATTTCCTGGGCCTCTTCGTAATCGAGGCGCTGGAGCAGGCGCGCACCTGCCACCTGTCGCGGGTTCGCGCTGAACATCCCGGCCACGTCGGTCCAGATCTCCACGCGCGCCGCCGCCAGGAGGGCGCCGAAGTACGCCGCGGAGGTGTCCGAGCCGCCGCGACCGAGCAGCACGGTGCGTCCGGCGTCGTCCCGCGCGATGAAGCCCTGGGTGATGAACACCTCGCCGCGTTCCGCCAGCGCGGCAGACAACGCGGCGTCGTGGCGGGGCTCCACCATGGCCGAGAGCAGGCGCGTGCGCTCGTTCTGGTTCGGCAACACGATCGAGCGCAGGCATTCGCGCGCATCGACCCAGGTGGTCGCCAGGCCGTTCGCGGAAAGGAAGGCCGCGCCGAGCGCGCTGGACATCAGCTCGCCGTGCGCCTGCACGCTGGCCTGCCAGGCGAGTTCGCCGAGTTCGGCGGCACCGTCTTCGGCCAGGCGGGCCATGTCGGCCAGCCGGGCACCGAGCGTCCCCGGCATCGCCAGCGACATTTCCGCAAGCAGGGCATGGTGGCGATCGGCCAGGGCGGAGGCCGCTTCCGAGCGGCGTTTGGGTTCCGTGTGCGTGCAAAGCTGTTTCAGGCCGTCGGTGATACCGGACAGGGCCGAGACCACGATCAGCACGCGGGCGCCTTCGGCGCGGCGGCTGGCGGCCAGCTCGAGGATATTGCGCCAGCGTGCGGCGGTGGCCACGGAGGTGCCGCCGAACTTCATGACGATCCAGGGCGCGTTGACGGGCAACGACGCGTTTGCGTTTTCGCTCACGGGACTCTTTGGGTTGGTGGGGAGGTAAATTCGAGAAAGTGTTGCGCCGCAATGGGAAAAAGGCAAACTGCACCCTTTGGCCGCCACCGCGAGCGCTAATGGAAAACCCAGGCTACGCCCGACGCCTCACCCTCATGGACGCCGCGCTCATCGTCGTAGGCGGCATTATCGGCGGCGGCATCTTCCTCAACCCGGGGATTGCCGCGCAGCGCACGGACTCCGGACTCGTCCTGCTGGCCCTCTGGGTGGGCGGCGGCCTGCTCACCCTGATCGGTTGCCTCTGCTACGCCGAACTCGGCGCCCGGCGGCCGGAGGCGGGCGGCAGCTATGTCTACCTGCGCGAGGCTTTCGGACGGCTGGCCGGCTTCCTCTTCGGCTGGACGATGCTGCTGGTGATCTACAGCGGCAGCAGCGCCGCCGTGGCGACGATCTTCGGCAGCTATGCCACCTCGGTATTCGGCCTGTCGCCGGCGCTGGTGAAGCCGCTCGCCGTGGGTGCGCTCGTCTTCGTCACCGGGCTCAACCTGTTCGGCATCCGCTTCGGCGCGCAGGTGCAGAACGTCTTCGCCATCCTCAAGCTCACCGCCATCGCCGTGCTGGTGGTCACCGGCCTCGCCTTCGCCGGCGCGGGCACCACGCAGGCGCTCACGCCAAGCCCCGCCCACGTGGCCGGCGGCCTTGCCGGCGCCCTGCTCCCGGTGCTGTTCGCGTTCTCCGGCTTCAGCTACCTCAACAACCTCGCCGGGGAGGTGCGCGATCCGCAGCGCACGCTGCCGCGTGCCCTCGTCCTCGGCATGCTGGTGGTGATCGCCGCGTATGTGCTCACCAACTATGCCTACCTCGCGGTCCTCGGCCACGACGGCCTCGCCGCCAGCCAGGCGCCCGCCGCCGACGTCATGAGCCGCGTGTTCGGCGACACCGGTGCGAAGATCATCGCCATCGGCATCGCCATTTCCACGCTGGGCTTCTGCAACATCACCCTCGTGGCCGGCGCGCGCGTGCTCCAGGTAATGGGTGAGGATGGCCTGTTCTTCGCCAGCGTGGCGAAGCTGCACCCGCGCTACCGCACGCCGAACATCGCGCTGATGGCACTTTCGCTATGGGCCATCGTGCTGGTCCTCGCGGCGAATTACGGGCAGCTGCTCGATTTCGCCACCTTCGGCGACTGGGCCGCGTATGCGGTGACGATCGCCACGCTGTTCTGGTATCGCCGCCACGCGAAGGGACGGCCGGCCTTCGTCACCCCCGCCTACCCGCTGCTGCCGCTGGCCTTCCTCCTCACGGTGATCGCCGTGGTGGTCGCGTATGCCTGGGACAAGCCGCTCAGCGCGGGCGTGGTCTGCCTCGTGGTGTTCGCCGGCCTCCCCGTGTACGCGGTATGGCGACGCCTGTTCAGTAAAGTCGCTCGCTGATCCCGGGGCCGGATGCCACAATGCCCGGGATACCCTGAGGAAAGCAGATGGCACAGCAAGGCCCGACGTCGCCCGTACCCGTTCCCCCCCGGCAGGAGGCCGGCCAGCCCGCGGCCAAGCCGGTGCGCGAGGGCATCGACGTCATCGTCAACGGCAAGCGCTATCGCCACACCGGCGACGAGGGCCTGCCCCTGCTGTGGTACCTGCGCGACGTGCTGCGCCTCACGGGCGCGAAATACGGCTGCGACCAGGGCGATTGCGGCTTCTGCACGGTGATCGTGGACGGCAAGGCCACGCGCGCCTGCCAGACGAAGATGGAGAAGATGCGCGGCAAGCGCGTCACCACGGTCGAGGGCCTCGCCGGCGACGACGGCAAGCTGCATCCCGTGCAGCAGGCCTGGATCGACGAGGACGCCATCCTGTGCGGTTACTGCCAGCCCGGCCAGATCATGGCCGCGGTGGACCTGCTTTCGCGCCAGCCGAATCCCTCCGACGCGGACATCGACAAGATCGGCAACCTTTGCCGCTGCGGCAGTTACGGCCGCATCCGCAAGGCGATCAAGCGCGCCGCCGGCAGCATGAAGGATGGCAAGGCATGAGCGGTGAGGTTCGCCTTTCCCGCCGCCGCTTCCTGAAGTACGCCGCCGGCACGGCAGGCGGGCTGATCATCGGTATCGGCGTGGCCGGCGCCGTGGACCGTCCGCCCCCGCTCGGCCTGCTCGGCGACGCCTGGGCGCAGCTCGGTCCCTACCTGCGCATCGCCGCGGACGGCCGTGTCTTCATCGGCGTCCGCGATCCGGACAATGGCGAAGGCACGGCCACCTCGCTCGCGCGGATCATCGCCGAGGAACTCGATGCGGACTGGACCCGCGTGATCGTCGAGCCCCTGGGCCTCGGTGTGACCACGGGCAACGGCGAACCGAAGTTCATCTACGGACGCCAGCGCAGCGGGGACGCCACCAGCATTCCGGCTGCCTGGGCCGACCTGCGCCAGGCCGGCGCGCTCGGCCGCTGGCTGCTGTTGCAGGCCGCGGCGCGGCGCCTCGGCGTACCGGCGGAACAACTGCGTGGCGAGAACGGCATCGTCGTCACCGCCGACGGCCGGCGTCTTTCCTACGCCGACCTGGCGTCCGCTGCCGCCGCCATCGACCCGCCGGCCACGCCGCCGCCGCTCAAGTCGCCCGACCGCTACCGTCTCGTCGGCCAGCCCGCCGGCGATGTCGACGCCCGCGCGGTCGTCACCGGCACGCTGCGCTATACCTTCGACGAGAGCATCGGCGACCCGGTCATCGCCGTGCTCGCGCGCTGCCCCTACCCGGGCGGCACGCTCGACCATGCCGACCGCGAGGCTGCGAAGAAGGTTGAGGGCGTGTACGACGTCCTCGACCTCACGCCGCAGCCGGACCAGCCGCCCGGCATGGGCGTCCAGGCACCCGCGCTCGCCGTGCTGGCCCGCGATACCTGGTCGGCGCTGCGCGGACGCGCGGCGCTGAAGGCCACGTGGAAGGCCGACGCGAATCCCGAGCCGGCCGCTTCCGTGCTCGAGCAGCAGGCCGTCCAGGCGTTCGACGACGAAACCGTCGCGCCCGCCACCGTGCGCAACGACGGCGACATCGCCGCTGTGCGCAAGAAGGCGGCGCGCGCGCTCGAAGCCACCTATTTCCAGCCATGGGTCGCGCACGCCACGGCGGAAACCCCGAGCTGCGTCGTGCGCCTCGATCCCGGCACGAGCATCACGGTGATCGCCGCGACACAGTCGCCACGCCAGGTCTATACGGTGGTGCAGCGCATGACCGGCTTCCGCCCCGAGCAGATCGACGTCCAGGTCCCGCGCGGCGGCGGCGGCTTCGGCCGTCGTCTCGAGCCGGATTACATCGCCGAGGCCGTCACCATCGCGCTGGCGAAGAAACCCGACGAGATCCGCAACCGGGCGGTGAAGCTGCTCTGGACGCGCGATGACGACCTCGCCCGCGACTTTTACCGCCCCCTGGCCGTGCACAGGCTCAATGCATCGCTGGACCGCAGGAAAAAGATCGTCGGCTGGCACCAGCGCATGGCGAGTCCCTCGGCGGCGGCCGGCCGCGGTACGCCGGACAACCGCCTGTGGCAGTCCGAGCTCGTGCCAGACGCGCTGCCGGCCGGCCTGGTGCCGAACTTCCGCAGCGACTGGTATCCGTTGTCGTCGCGGCTTGCCCGCGGCGACTGGCGCGGCTCGCCCCATGTCACGCCGACCTTCGCCAGCGAAAGCTTCATCGACGAGCTCGCGCACGCCACGAAGACGAATCCGCTCGACTTCCGCCTGGCCTTGCTCGGCGATCCGCGACAGTTGCCCTACAACGGGCGCGGCGGCCCCATCGACACGGGCCGCATGGCCAACGTGCTGAAACTGGCCGCCGACAAGCTCGACTGGAGCCGCTGGCTGCGCAGCGAGAATGGCCTCGGCATCGCCTGCGCCTACGTGTTCGGCGCCTATGTGGCGCATGCCGTCGAAGTGGCGCCGACCGCCGACGGCATCGACATCCGCCGCGTGGTCTGCGCGGCCGACGTGGGCCGTGTCATCAATCCGCTCGGGCTCGAGGCGCAGTTGCAAGGCGCCACGATCGATGCGCTTTCCACCGCCCTCAACCTCGCCATCACGGTGAAGGACGGTAAGGTGCAGCAGACCGGCTTCCGCGACTACCCGATGGCTGCGACCCAGCCCATGCCGTACGAGGTGGAGACGGTGATCGTGCCGTCTTCCGCCGAACCCGCCGGAGCCAGCGTGGTCGCCGTGCCGTCGGCGGCGCCGGCACTGGCCAACGCCGTGTTCCGCGCCACGGCCGTGCGCATACGGCGCCTGCCCCTGCTGCGCGAGCTGGCGCGGCTGCGCTAGCTCCTCCTGTCCTTCCGAGGTACCGCATGACCATCGCATCGTTCACCTCGGGCCCGTCGGCGCAGCGGACCGACGCCGACCTGATCGGCAGCAACAAACGCTTCTACGACGCCCTGTGGTCCGAGGCAAAGCTCTTTTCGCCCGATCGCTTCAATACCTGGCCGCTCGTGGCCGAACTGGTGGCCGAAACCACGCGGCGGCTCGAAGTCGCCCCGGGGCTGCGTCCGCGGCTGCCCCTGGCGGACACGCAGTTCGTCGACCTCAGCCGCCCGGCGCTCGCCGAACTGGGCCGCCACGGGGCCCGCGTGGCGAACGCCATGATCGGCGCCCTGCCCTTCCGCGACGCCAGCTTCGACTTCGTCTGCGCCTTCGACATCCTCGAGCACGTGGTGGACGACGAGGGCGCCCTTGGCGAACTGGCCCGCGTGGCCGAGCCCGGCGCGCGCCTGCTGATCTCGGTGCCGCTGCACCCGCACGCCTGGACCGCGTTCGACGATTTCGTCGGCCATTACCGGCGCTACGAGCCTGAGGCGATTCGCGACCTGCTTGCCCGCCACGGCTTCGTCATCGAACGCAGCGCGGTGTACGGCATGCAGCCGAAATCCTCGAAGCTGCTCGACTTGGGCCAGTGGTTCCTGACCCACCGCCGGGCCCGCGCCATGTGGTGGTACAACCGCGTGTTCATGCCGCTGGGCGTGCGCTTCCAGAAGGCCCTGGCCTTCACGCCCGGCTTCGAGCCGGCGCCCGGGGTGGACGAAGTTCTGCTGGTCTGCCGCAAGACTGGCGCTTAAATCGAGCAAAAACAGGGGCTTTACACATGGCGCGGCGCAACTGGTTATGATGCGCGCCACTCCCCGGTCTCGGATGCAGCTGCATGCTCTACCTCATGCACGAATGGCAACGCTCGATGCTCAGCCCGCTTTCCTACTGGGCCGAGGCGGGCGCGAAGATGTTCGGCGACATCGCCAGCCCGTTCGCCCGCATGCCGGGCGCCGACCGGGCGGCGGCAGGCTGCGAGCTGATGTATCGCCTCGGCAAGGCGTACGAGAAGCCCGAGTTCGACATCCATAGCGTCCACGCCCACGGGCACGACGTCGCCATCGTCGAACAGGTGGCCATGACGAAGCCGTTCTGCACGCTGAAGCGCTTCAAGCGCTTCTCCGACGACCAGGCCACCGTGGACCGCATGAAGCACGACCCCGCGGTGCTGGTGGTGGCGCCCCTGTCCGGCCACCACTCCACCCTGCTGCGCGACACCGTGCGCACGCTGCTGCGCGACCACAAGGTGTACATCACCGACTGGGTCGACGCGCGCATGATCCCGCTGGACCAGGGCTCGTTCTCGCTCGCGGACTATGTCTCGTACATCGAGGAATTCATCCGCCACGTGGGCGTGCACCGCGCGCACGTGGTTTCCGTCTGCCAGCCGACCGTGCCGGTGCTCGCGGCGGTGTCGCTCATGGCGGCGCGTGGCGAACCCACGCCGGCCACGCTCACACTGATGGGCGGCCCGATCGACACGCGCAAGAGCCCCACCAGCGTGGACAACCTGGCCACGACGCGTCCGCTCTCGTGGTTCCGCAACCAGCTCATCCACAAGGTGCCATATCAGTATCCGGGTGCCGGGCGCGACGTGTATCCGGGTTTCCTCCAGCACGCCGGGTTCATCGCCATGAATCCCAGCCGCCACGTCATGTCGCACTGGGACTTCTACGAGAACCTGCGCAAGGGCGACCTCGACGACGCCGAGGCCCATCGCAAGTTCTACGACGAATACAACGCCGTGCTCGACATGCCGGCCGAGTATTACCTCGACACCATCGAGACCGTGTTCCAGGAGCACCGCCTGCCCAAGGGCACCTGGGAGGTGCATGGCGAGCTGGTCCGTCCGGCGAAGATCAAGGACACCGCCCTGCTCACCATCGAGGGTGAACTCGACGACATTTCCGGTCTCGGCCAGACCGAGGCCGCGCATGGCCTGTGCAAGCGCATCGCGAAGAAGTGCCGCAAACACATCACCGTCGAGGGCGCCGGCCACTACGGGATCTTCAGCGGCCGCCGCTGGCGCGACGTCGTCTACCCCGACGTCCGCGATTTCATCAAGGCATTCGACCGCGGCAACAGCAACACCGGCGCGCAGGGCACCCGCAAGGCTTGAGACGCCACAGGCTCGACGTCGCCACTGTAGGAGCGCGCTTGCGCGCGACATGTCTTGAGGCCGTGGCCTGGAGCTGGCGCGCAGGCTCCAGGACCGGGGCGAAGAGCTGTCGCGCGCAGGGCGCGCTCCTACAGCAGCAGGCAGCCAGCGCATCCGACGAGCACGAAAAACGGCACGGACCAGAGGTGGAACGTGCTCCAGGCACCGCGCTCGCCCAGCAGCCGCAGGGCGATGAGGTTCGCCAGCGAACCCAGCACGAAACCGAACCCGCCCACGTTCACGCCCCAGGCGAGCGTGCGCCAGTCGTGCGAATACTCGGCGAGGAGAATGGCGGCCGGCACATTGCTCACGGCCTGCGAAGCCAGCGCGCCCGTCGCGTAAAGATGCGCTGCCTGTTGCAGGCCGAGGCCGCCGACGAACGACTTCACCATGTCCAGGCCGGCCAGCAGGCGCAGGTCGATGAACATCAGCACGAAGGTGAGCAGCAGCCCCCAGTCGATGCTCGCCACGACGCGCCGGCGCAGGGCAAGGAAAACGATCGCCACGCCCAGCAGTCCCCATGCCACGTGGCCCAGGTCGGCCAGCACGACGAAGGGAACATAGAGCAACGCGGCGACCAGCAGCATCGTGCGATCGACGTTCCCGTCGACACGCTCGTGCACTTCCAGCGACGTGGCCGGAAAAGCGAACGCGGTGAGCGCGAGCAGCAGGACGAGCGCCGCGGCGGAAAGCGGCAGCATCGCCCACACGAAGCCGCCGAAACCGTTGTTCCACTGCTGCCATAGGAAGAGGTTCTGCGGGTTGCCGATCGGCGTGAGCATCGATCCCGCGTTCACCGCCAGCGCCTCGAACACCACGATCCGCATCGCGGGCATGCGCGCGATGCGGCACATGCGCAAGGTGAGCGGCACCACCACGAACAATGCCACGTCATTCGTCAGGAACATGGAGAGGAGTGCCGCGGATGCCACCAGGCCCAGCGCGGCCACGCGGCGCGTGGACGTGCGGTCGATCAACCAGTGCCCTGCGACATCGAGCGCGCCGCTGGATTCCACGGCCTTGGTGAGCACCAGCAGGCCGGTCAGCGCGGCGATGGTCGGCCAGTCGACGAGCCCGGGCCATGCCGGAAGACGCGACGGCATGGCGATCGCGAACACGAGCGCAGCGCCGGACAGCACGAGGAAAAGGATGTCGCGGCGCAACTGGCGCAGCGATTCGGGCAACCACGTCATGAAAAAATCCCGCCGATGATGGCGGGATCATACTGGTAGGAGCGCGCCCTGCGCGCGACCGCCTTTCGCGCCATTCCGGAAGCTGGCGCGCCAGCTCCAGGTCATGGCCTCAAGAGATGTCGCGCGCGTTGCGCGCTCCTACACAGGATCAGTCGTCGCGCGGGACGTCGACCTTGCCGGTGACGCCGTGGTGGTTGACGTCGCCGCTGCCGACCGTGCGCACGGTGAGGTCGCCCTTCACATTGTCGACGTCGAGGTTGCCCGAGCCGATCGTTCCGACCTGCACGCTGCCCTGGGCGTCCCTGATGGTGGCGTCGCCCGAGCCGATGGTGCCAATGCGCACCCTGCCGGCATGCTTCGCACCGAAATCGCCGGAGCCGACGGTGTCGATCTCCACGTCGCCCGTGTTCTCCAGCTTGAAGTCGCCGGACCCCACCGCCCCGCGCACGGCGCCCTTGATGTCGTGGGCTTCGAGGTCGCCCGAGCCGACGTCGGCATCGAGCGAGGCCACATTGCGCACCTTCGCATCGCCGGAACCCACGTCGATCTTCACCGGGATACCCGCCGGTATGGTGGCTTCCACCTTCAGGTCGGCGTAGTGGTTGCCCCAGCCACCGAACCAGCCGTGTTCGCGCTTGTCCTTCAGCTCCACGACCAGGGTGTCGCCGTCGCGCTGCTGGGTGACGACGAGGTTGTCCACGGTCTCCTGGTCGGAGGCGCAGGCCTTGCCGCGTGCCGTGCCCTTGCCGGCGGGCGCACCACCGGAGACGAGAAGGTCGTACGAGTTCGTGACGAAACGGACGGTACGGACACCGCCCAGGTCGAGGTCGAGGTTACGGTCCGCGTGGAACTTGCATTGGGCCGGATCGGCCATGGCGGCGGCGGGCAACAGAAGCAGCGAGGCAAGGATCGTTTTGCGCATGAGTCTCCCCTTCGGATGAATACGATAGACCGGTAGTGGATGCACGCCGCCCGCAAAAGGTTGCAGCCCGCGTCTTCACGCGAAGCTGACCGCAAGGCAACGGGTCCGTCAACCGGTGCCGGGGCGGCACGTTTTCCCCCGTGCAACACCCACCCGGAGACGACCCTATGCAACGCAAGACCCTCCTCGCCAGTGCCGCCACCCTCCTCCTCGCCGGCTCGGCCGCCTTCGCGTTCGCGCAGGACGCCTCGCCCAAGGCCCCCAACGCCCCGGCAGCCCAGTCCGCGCAGTCCGCCCAGGCCCATGACCATCAGGGCATGAAATGGAATCGCGGCGACCGCGAACGTGGCCAGCACGGCGGATGGGGCCACGGCCGCGGCGGCATGCGCGACGCCGGCGTGATCGGCAACCTGCGCGCGCTCGAGCGCCTGTATGTGATGAACGGACGCACCAAGGAGCTGCCGGCGCTGTACAACGAGGTCCTGGCCAAGTCGCAGAACCCGAGGGTCCGCGAATACGCGTACCGCCACCTCGCCCGCGCGCAGATGCAGCCGCAGAACGTGGATGCCGCCATCGCCACGCTGCGCAAGGGCCTCGACGAGAGCCTGGCGCAGGACCAGAAGCGCCACGAGGAAATGCAGGCCTTCAAGCAGCGCATGCAGGAACGCGCGGCGGCGAAGAAATAAGAAATACGGCGGGGGCCGCAAGGCCCCGCCTTTTTTGTAGGAGCGCGCCTTGCGCGCGACAGCTTTTCGCGAGAGAGCAACAGGGCCTGTTGCTCACGGCCTCAAAAGATGTCGCGCGCAGGCGCGCTCCTACGATTCTTGCTTCACGCGCGTCCAGAGCGCTTCCTGATCTTCCAGGGAATAAGAGGAAAGCTCACGCCCTTCGGCTGCGGCGAGGGCTTCCATGGCCCGGAAGCGCCGTTCGAATTTCGCATTCGCACCGCGCAGTGCCCGCGACACATCCACCTTTGCGTGGCGCGCCAGGTTAGCCGCGACGAACAGCACGTCGCCGATCTCGTCCGCCAGCCGTTCCTCGTCCGCGCCGTTGTCGAATTCGTGGCGCACTTCCTCGAGCTCTTCGGCCAGCTTGTCCAGGATGGGCCGGTGGTCCGGCCAGTCGAAGCCCACGTTCGCCGCCCGTTTCTGCAGCTTCACCGCACGCTGCCACTCGGGCAGGCCGCGGGAAATTCCGGCCAGCGCGCTCCGGTCTTCCGAGCCCTTCGCCGCGCGCTCCTCCGCCTTCAGGCGATCCCAGTCGCGCGAACGGGCCGAATCGCTTGCATGCGTCACCTCGGCGAATACATGCGGATGCCGCCGCAACATCTTGTCGCAGATCGATGCCACGACATCGCCAAAGGCGAACTGCCCCGCTTCTTCGGCCATGCGCGCATGGAAGACAACCTGCAGCAGCAGGTCGCCCAGCTCGTCGCGCAAGTCGTGCATGTCGCCGCGGTCGATTGCGTCGGCGACCTCGTAGGCTTCCTCGATCGTATACGGCGCGATGGTGGCGAAGCTCTGCCGCGCGTCCCAGGGGCAGCCGTTCTCGGGATCGCGCAGCCGCGCCATGATCGCGATGAGTTCCTCGACGTGCCGTGTCACGCGTCCTCCTCGGGATCGATGAGCCGCGCGGGCCAGTCGATGCTCGTGTCGCCGCAGGCGATGAATTCGGGATTGATGAGCGAATCGCGCGTGTTGTAGCGGAACGGGCGGCCGGCCAGGTCGAGCACCGCGCCGCCCGCCTCCTCGAGCACGCACTGCGCCGCCGCCGTGTCCCACTCAGAGGTGGCGCCCAGGCGCAGGTAGAGATCGGCTTCGCCGCGAGCGATCACGCAGAACTTCAGCGAGGAGCCGAGGGAAAAGGTTTCGTGCTCCCCGAGCCGGTCAAGCAGCGCCATCGTGCGCCCGGCGCCGTGGGAACGGCTTCCGGTGACGGTGAGCAGGCCGTCGGCGCGGCGGGTGTGAAGCGGCTCCCGCACGGCATCGGGCGTACGCTGCCGCCATGCACCCTCGCCCGCGGCGGCAGCGTAGAGATCGCCGGTGACGGGCGCGAGCACCACGCCGAGCACGCTGCGGTGGTCCTCGACGAGCGCGATGTTCACGGTGAATTCGCCGTTGCGCTTGACGAATTCGCGCGTGCCGTCGAGCGGATCGACGAGCCAGTAGCGACGCCACGTGCGCCGTTCCGACCAGGGTGCCGCAAGGGCTTCCTCGGAGATCACGGGAATGCCGGGCGCGAGCGCGTGCAGGCCTTCCTGGATCACCCGCTGCGCCGCGAGATCGGCAGCGGTAACCGGCGAATCGTCATCCTTGCACACCACCTGGAAATCCTGCGCGTAGATCGCGAGGATCTCTTCGGCCGCGCGCCGCGCGATCGCACAGACCGGATCGAGCCACTGGCTGGAGGGCACGCTCACGCCGGGTGGTAGCGGCCGGCGAGGTACTCGCGGGCCATGAACAGCGCCGCGATGGAGCGGCCTTCGGTGACGTCGTCGCGGGCGAGCAACTCGTGCAGCCTGTCCATCCGCCACGGCACCACTTCGAGTTCTTCGGGCTCGTCGCCTTGCAGGCGTTCCGGGTAGAGGTCTTCGGCCAGCACCACGTGCGCGAGGTGGGTCATGTACGAGGGCGAGAGGGAGAGCGTGCCGAGGATCTTCAGCTTGCGCGCGCCGTATCCCACTTCTTCCTTCAGTTCGCGGTTCGCGCCCTGCTCGGTGGTTTCGTCGCGGTCGAGGCGGCCCTTGGGCACGCCGAGTTCGTAACGGTCCACGCCGACGCCGTATTCGCGCACCAGCAGCACCGTTTCCGGATCGCGCATGGCGACGATCAGCACGGCGCCGAAACCGCTGCCCTTCAGGCGCTGGTAGGTGCGCTTCTCGCCGTTGGAGAACTCCAGGTCCACCTCTTCCGCGCGGCGGAGAGGGCTGTCGGGCGCATCGCGCGTGGCGAGGATGATGGGGCGTTTGTTCATCGGCCGATTGTAGCGCCGCCGAGCCGGGCGAGCGCCTCGGCGTGGATGGCCGGGGTGCCCGCGAGCACGCTGCGCGTGCCGAGGTTCGGCGCGCCCCCGTCGATATCGGTGAAGACGCCGCCCGCTTCGCGGACGATCACCGCGAGCGCGGCGACGTCGAGGATGCTCACGTCGGATTCGACCACGAGGTCCAGCCCGCCACGCGCCAGCAGGTGGTAATGGCAGAAATCGCCGTAGCCGCGGATGCGGTTGCTGGCACGGATCATGGCGCCCAGCGCCTGCCAGCGTGCATCCATGGTGAGGCTCTTCACGTTGCCCAGGGAGATCGACGCATCGCGCAGCGCCGCCGTCGGCGCGACGCGCACGGGTTCGCCGTCGAGGAAGGCACCCCGCCCACGCACGGCCCACATGCGTTCGCCGTACACCGGCGCCGAGGATACGCCGAGCACCAGTTCGCCCCGGTGCATGAGCGCGATCTGCGTGGAGAAGAACGGCGTGCGGCGCACGAAACTCTTGGTACCGTCGAGTGGGTCGACCAGCCACAGGTACTCGCGCGAGGTGTCGTCCGCGCCATATTCCTCGCCGTAGATGCCGGCTCCCGGTAGCGCCTGGGCGAGGATGCTGCGGATGGCGAGCTCGGCCTCGCGATCCGCGGCGGTGACCGGCGTGTCGTCGCCTTTCACGATCACGTCCACGCCCGCGCGCCAGTAATGCAGGATGATCTCCGCGGCCGCACCGGCGGCGTCGCGCGCGGCGCCGAGCGCCCTGTCGAGAATGTCGGTCATGGGGCGATCTGGGGGGCCAGCCCCGCCTTGCGTTGCAGGTTGACGGAGCCGTCGCGGCCGGGCGCGCCGAAGCGCGCGATGAGGTGCGCCAGCGCACTGTCGGAAAGACGCGGCACGAGTCTGCCCTCGATGCGCCAGCCCAGCGGCGATGCGGCCAGCGCGGCGTTCACCGCCAGCGAGCCTTCACCGTCGTCGTTCAGGGTGGCACGCAGCACGCCGCCCACGCTCGCCGCCTTGAGGCCGAGGCCGCCAAGGCCGATATATCCCTCGGGCGTACGCAATGCGGCCTTGCGCCAGGCGATATCGGCGTCGAGGACGATCGGCCAGTTGCCCTGCAGCTCCGCGCGCGGAATCCGCCCTTCCACCACGCCCGCGGGCATGAGATCGGCCGGCACTCCGAACCCGGTCAGGGCCGCGGCATCCAGGCGGAAGTCCACGCCGGACCAGGTCATGCGGTCGTCCGCGCGGCGCTCGAGGTGGCCGTCGAAACGTCCGGCACGGCCGTCGAGGTGCAGGTCGAGATCGGTATGGCCGAGGATCGCATCCCTTCCCAGCCGCCAGGTGGCGACGCCGAGCTCACGCCCGTCCACCATGGCGACGCGACCCGCGCGGCCGTTCCACACGGTTCCGGAGAGGTCGGCCAGGACCAGGCCGTGCGCGCGCTGCGCAAGCAGGGGCACGGCCACCGAGGCCGGCAGGAACCAGTAGAACAGGCCGGCCGCAGCGACCAGCAAGGCCACGGCCAGGACGATCCAGCGGAACCACTTCAAACCATCACCTCATTCCTCGATACGGGCGGGATATCATGGGCGAATGACCGTAGAAACGCTGGTCGCGCGCGACCTCTCCATCCTGTGGCACCCGTGCACGCAGATGCACGACCATGAAACCCTGCCCATGGTACCCGTCGTACGCGGCGAAGGGGCATGGCTGGTCGGCGCCGACGGCAAGCGCTACCTCGACGCCGTCAGCTCCTGGTGGACGAACCTCTTCGGCCACGCGGAGCCGCGCATCGGCGCGGCCCTCAAGGACCAGCTGGACAAGCTCGAGCACGTGATCTTCGCCGGCTTCACCCACGAGCCGGCACTGGAACTGGCCGAGGAACTGGTGCGCATCACGCCGCCGGGCCTCGAACGCGTGTTCCTTGCCGACAACGGCTCGGCCGCCATCGAAGTGGCGCTGAAGATGAGCTTCCACTACTGGCTCAACCGCGGACACGGCGAGAAGACCCGCTTCGTGGCGCTGACCGGCAGCTATCACGGCGAGACCCTGGGCGCGCTCTCGGTCAGCGACGTGGCGCTCTACCGCAAGACCTACGCGCCACTGCTGCTGACTCCCGAGCTCGCGCCTTCCCCGGATACGTACGAGGGGGAGCGCGGTGAGTTGCCGAGGGAGATCGCGAGCCGCCGCCTGGGCGAGATGCGCGCGATCCTCGAGCGTCACGCCCACGAAACCTGCGCGGTGATCGTCGAGCCGCTGGTCCAGTGCGCCGGCGGCATGCGGATGTACGATCCCTCGTACCTCACCGGCCTGCGTGCGCTCTGCGACGAGTTCCAGGTGCACCTCATCGCGGACGAGATCGCCGTGGGCTTCGGTCGCACGGGCACGCTGTTCGCCTGCGAGCAGGCCGGCATCTCGCCCGACTTCATGTGCCTGTCCAAGGGACTCACGGGTGGGTTCCTCCCGTTGTCCGCGGTGCTCACGACGCAGGACGTGTACGCGGCGTTCTATGCCGAGTACGCGGCGGGCAAGGCCTTCCTGCATTCGCACAGCTACACCGGCAACCCACTCGCCTGCCGCGCAGCCACCGCGACGCTGAAGATTTTCCGCGACGATCCCGTGCTCGAGCGCAACCGCGTGCTGGCAGCGCACATGGCACGTCGCATCGCGCCGCTCGCGCACCATCCGCACGTGGCCGACGTGCGCCAGACCGGCATGATCGCCGCTATCGAGCTCGTCGCCGACAAAGCCACGCGCACGCCCTTCCCCGCCACCGACCGGCGGGGACTGCGCGTCTACCGGCACGGACTGGAACACGGCGCCCTGCTGCGGCCGCTCGGCAACATCGTGTACTTCATGCCGCCGTACGTGGTCACGGAAGCGGAGATCGACTTCATGGTCGACACCGCGATCGCCGGCATCGCGAAAGCCGTCGCCTAGAAGCGCGAGATACCCACCGGCAGGTCGCCGAGCCGGGCCATCTCGCCCTCCGCGAACATGCCGGGATGGGCGAGATAGTCCATCGCGAAGGCATGCGCGTCGGCGCCCCAGAACAGTTCGTCACCGATGGCCAGCGTCGGCACGCCGAAGACCTGCTGGCGCATCGCTTCCTCGAAATTCGCCTGCAGCTGCGCCTTCACTTCCGGCGCGCCCAGCGCCGCGCGCACGTCCGCGATGCCCAGCGACGCTGCCAGGGGCTCGAGCGCTTCCGCCGTGTCCGCGGCACGGCCGTGCGCCCAGATCCATTCGAAGATCGCGCCGACGGCGTCCACGGTGCCGCCCGCGGCGATGCACAGGCGCAGCGCGGGCAGCGGATTGAACGGATGCGCAGGCGGAAAGCGCAGCGGTATGCCCGCCCCGCGGGCCCGCCATTGCGCGTACCGGTAGGTGAACTCGCGCTTGCGCGGAATCTCCGCGGGGCCGCGCTGCTCCATCTGTTTCAACAGGGCGCCGAACAGGATCGGCCGCAGGGTCACTTCGCGCTGCGCCGCCAGCTCGCGGACCGACTGCCATTGCAGCCAGGAAAACATGGAGATGAAGTCGAAGTACCAGACGATCGGCATGCTGGGAGCTCCCGCGGCGGTTCCGGGACGATAGCGGCCCCGGCGCCTCGCTACAATGCGGTTTCCGTGACACAGGACTCATCCATGCGCACCATCCGCATCCACGTCGATTTCCCCCTCGCCAGCGGCAGCGACGTCGTCCTGCCCGCCCAGGCCGGGGAACACGTGGCCCGCGTGCTGCGCCTCGAGGCCGGCGCGCCGGTGGTGCTGTTTTCCGGCCGCGACGGCATGGAATACGAAGCCACGCTGGTCGGCGTCGGCAAGCGCGAGGTCGTGGCCTCGGTCGGCCCGGGCCGCGCGCCTGGAAACGAGTCGCCGCTGGCCCTGACCCTCGCCCAGGGCGTGGCACGTGGCGAGAAGATGGACCTCATCGTGCAGAAGGCGACCGAACTGGGCATCGCACGCATCGTGCCGATCCTCACCGAACGCTCCGAGGTGAAGCTCGATCCGGCACGAGCGGAGAAGCGGCTGACGCACTGGCGCGCGGTGGCGGCGAGCGCGTGCGAGCAATCGGG
This sequence comes from Luteibacter sp. SVR4-7G, assembly GCF_056755555.1. NCBI lineage: Bacteria > Pseudomonadati > Pseudomonadota > Gammaproteobacteria > Lysobacterales > Rhodanobacteraceae > Luteibacter > Luteibacter sp. SVR4-7G. The sequence continues at coordinate 62,969 of NZ_JBPGXO010000008.1, forward strand.
GCGCGCGCGCCTGCCGGCGATCGAACCGGCCGTGCCGCTCGCGACGTGGCTGGCTTCGCTTGACCACGGCGGGCCGGTGCGGCTCGCGCTGCTGCCGGAAGGTACGAAGCGTCCCGGCGAACTCGCGCTCACCGACGCCGCCATCCTCGCCATCGGCCCGGAAGGCGGGTTCGGCGAACGCGACCGCGCGGCTCTCGCGGCCTCGGGCTTCACCGGGCTGAAGCTCGGGCCGCGTATCCTGCGCACGGAAACCGCCGGCCTCGCCGCCATCGCGGCGCTACAGGCACTCTACGGCGACGTGTAAGAACGCGCGCAGGCGCGCCGTAGGAGCGCGCCTTGCGCGCGACAGCTTTTCGCACCAGTCCCCAAACCTGGCGGGCCAGCTTGGAGGCACGGCCTCAAAAGCTGTCGCGCGCAAGGCGCGCTCCTACACCAGCGCGTCTGCGATTTTGCGCATCGCTTCGTCGTTGAGCAGCGGCACGGCATCGAGTGCCTTCAGGTTCTCCTCGAGCTGCGCGGCCTTGCTCGCGCCGAGGATCACTGTCGAGACATTCGGATTCTTCAGGCACCAGGCCAACGCGAGGCGCGACATCGGGATGCCGAGGTCGTCCGCGATCGGCCCCAGCGCACGCACGCTCTTCAGGCGCGCGCCGTCGTTCTCCAGCAGGGCGTCGCGCAGCCACGCGTAATCGGGATGGCCAAGGCGCGAATCCTCCGGCACGCCGTCGTTGTACTTGCCGGTGAGCAGGCCGGAGGCGAGCGGCGACCAGATCGTCGTACCCATGCCGTAGCGGTCGTAGAGCGGCGCGTATTCCTGCTCCACGCGCTCCCGGTGCAGCAGGTTGTACTGCGGCTGCTCCATCGAGGGCGCGGCGAGGTTCCTCTCGCGCGCCACGCGATGCGCTTCTTCGATCGATTCCGCCGGCCACTCGCTGGTGCCCCAGTAAAGCACCTTGCCCTGGCGCACCAGCGTGTCCATCGCCAGCACCGTTTCCTCGACCGGTGTCTCGGGATCGGGGCGGTGACAGAAGTACATGTCGAGGTAATCGACGCGGAGCCGCTCGAGCGCCTGGTGGCATGCGTCGAACACGTGCTTGCGCGAGAGCCCGCGCTGGGTCGGGCGCGGATGTTCGGTAGCACCGAAGTACACCTTGCTGGAGACGCAATACGCATCGCGGGGAAGGCGCAGGTCCGCGATCACGTCGCCCATCAGCCGTTCGGCATCGCCGGCGTTGTAGGTTTCGGCGTTGTCGAAGAAGTTGATGCCCTGGTCGTAGGCGAGCGCGATCAGTTCGCGCGCCGCCGAACGCCCCACCTGGCGCCCGAAGGTGACCCATGCACCGTAGGAAAGCGCGGAGACCTTGAGGCCGGTCGAGCCGAGACGGCGGTATTCCATGGCTTCACCCGATGGCTACGTGGAGGATCGCGAACAGCACGACGGCGGCGAAGAGGCCGGCGATGACGTCGTCCAGCATCACGCCGAAGCCGCCCTTCACCCGCCGGTCGAACCAGCCGATGGGCCAGGGCTTCCACACGTCGAACAGGCGGAACAGCAGGAAACCGCAGACCACGGCCCACCACGGCGCCAGCAGTGCGGGCAGCAAGGCGATCCATTGGCCGACGAATTCGTCCCAGACGATGCTGCGGTGATCGGCGACGCCGAGGATCCGGCCGGACACGTCGCAGGCCCATACACCGATCGCGAAGGCGACGGCGACGATGGCGAGCCACGCGAGGGTGGAAAGATCGCGCAGCAGCAGCCACGGCAGCAGCGCCGCAAGCGAACCGAAGCTGCCTTGTGCCTTGGGTGTCAGCCCGGACCCGAAGCCGCAGGCCAGCCAGCCCGCCGGCGATGCGAGCAAGCGGCGGCGGTCCGCCGGATCGAGGACGTATTTCGTGCTCATGCGGCGAAGGGGTTCCAGCCGGTGTGCGCCGGCTCGTGTATGCCGCCCTTCCCGTCAAGTACGCGCACGCCCGCCCCTTCGACGATGCGGCCTATCCGCGTGGCGCCACAGCCGAGACGTGCCAGCGTCGCGCCGACCTCGCCCGCACGGTCGGCGGGAACGGTGAAGCAGAGTTCGTAGTCGTCGCCACCGCCCAGCGCGAAGTCCAGCGCATCGGCCTCGGCGAAATGCGTGAGCAGCGCGGAGGAGCGCGGCAGCATCGCCGCCTCGATGTCGGCGCCGACACCACTTGCCGCGCAGAGGTGGCCGAGGTCGGCGACCAGCCCGTCCGAGACGTCGATGCACGCCGTGGCGATCCCGCGGAGCGCCTGGCCGGCAGAAACCCGCGGCGTCGGGCGGTTCAGGCGCTCCACCAGCGCCGCATAGGGCGAGGCATCCCGCTCGGCGAGGCAACGCAGGCCGGCCGCCGCGTCGCCGAGCGTGCCGGTGACCATCACCACGTCACCCACCCGTGCGCCCGAGCGCAGCAAGGCGTCGCCCGGTGCGACGAAGCCGTGTACGGCCACGGTGACGGTCAACGGGCCACGGGTCGTGTCGCCACCGATGAGCGCGAGCCGGTATGGCGTGGCGAGCTCCGCGAAACCGCGCGCCAGCCCGTCGAAGAACGCCTCGTCGCCGTCGGGCGTGGTCAGCGCCAGCAGCGCCCACGCGGGCGTCGCGCCCATGGCGGCGAGATCGGAAAGATTGACGGCCAGGGCCTTCCAGCCGATGTCCGCAGGCGCGGTGCCCGCTGGAAAATGCATGCCCTCGACGAGCGTGTCCACGGCGACGGCGAGCTCGCGGCCCGCCGGCACGGCGACGACGGCGGCATCGTCGCCGATGCCTTCCACGACGTCGTCGCGATGGACTTCGGTATGCCTGCGGATCCGTTCGATCAGATCGAATTCCATGCGTTTCCTTCAGGAGAAAGCGCGCGGGAATCGCGGCGCCGGGGTCAGGATCGCTTTTCGGCCGTGCGCCAATGCGTCGCGAGTTTGTCGAGCACGCCGTTCACATAGCTGTGCCCGTGGTCGGCGCCGAAGCGCTTCGTGGCTTCCACCGCCTCGTTGATGACCACGCGGTAGGGCACGTCGGGACGGTATTTCAGTTCGTACGCGCCCATGCGCAGCGCGGCGCGCTCGATCGGATCGATCTGCGCCACTTCCCGGTCGACGAAGGGCTTGATGCCGTCGTCCAGTTCCTTCACGTGCTGTTCGACACCGCGCAGGATGTCCTCGAAGTATTCGAGGTCGGCCACTTCCATGTCCTGTTCGTGGCGGAACTGCTCGATGACGCTGGTCATCTTGCTGCCCCCCACCTGCCAGGCGTACAGCGCCTGCAGGGCTCGACGCCGGGCGCGTGAGCGCGCGGCGAGGTCGATGCCGTGGGGAGGCGTGTTCATCGGTCCAGCTTCGCGTAGAGGTTGACCATCTCGATGGCGACCATGGCTGCGTCGGCGCCCTTGTTGCCGGCCTTGGTGCCCGCGCGCTCGATGGCCTGCTCGATGCTGTCGGTGGTCAGCACGCCGAAGCACACCGGCACGCCGGAAGTGTAGGCGGCCTGGCCGAGGCCCTTGGCGGCTTCGCCCGCCACGTAATCGAAGTGCGGCGTGGAGCCTCGGATGACCGCGCCCAGACCGATCACGGCGGCGTAAGCACCCGAGCCGGCGACCTTGTAGGCGGCCTGAGCGATTTCCCAGGCGCCGGGGACGCGGATCAGGTCGATCGCGTCGTCGGCGACGCCATGGCGGCGCAGCGTATCGCGCGCGCCTTCCACCAGCGGCTCGACGACGAACGCGTTGAAGCGGCCCGCGACGATGGCGAAGCGGCCCTTGGGAGTGGCGAAATCGCCTTCGATGATCTTCATGCTCGGAAAGTCCTGTGGCGGGTCGGCCGCCGCGCGGCCGGACATTTTACGGGGTTTTCGGCCGGGGGTGGCCGCTGAAGCGAAGCGTGGCACGACCGGAAGCGACGGCGAGGCTGGCCGGGACTCCGAACGGCAGGGTGAACTTGGCGGGGCCGTGGCCGAACGGCAGACCGCGGATCACCGGGATACCGGCGGCCGCGGCGATCCTGTCGAGGGCCACATCGACCTCGTATCCGTTGTCGTAGGCGGAGATGCGGTAGCCCGTGAAGTCGCCCACCAGGAGCGCCTTCTGGGCGTCAAGCACACCGGCATGGAGCAGGTGGTAGAGCATGCGCTCCACCCGGTACGGCGGCTCGGCGATGTCTTCGACGAAGAGCAGGCCGCCCGTGATCCGGGGGAAGTAGGGAGAACCCACGAGCCCGCCGAGCATGGCGAGGTTGCCGCCCCACAAGATGCCCTCGAGGCCGAGATCCCCTGCCCCGGGCGCCGTCCATTCGGCCCGGCCTTCCTCGCTGTCGAGGACATGCCAGAAGTGCTCCCAGGTGAGCGCATCCAGCTCGGTGGCACCGAAATCCGCGCCCAGCATGGGCCCGCCGTAGGTCACGATGCCACTCCGCGCATACAGCGCACACTGCAGCGCGGTGAAATCGCTGTGGCCGACCAGGGCCACGGGCGCGTCACGCAGGCGTGCCTCAAGGCCCGGGTAATCGAGCATTGGCAGCAGCGGATGCGCGCCATACCCGCCGCGGATCGCGAGGACGATGTCCGGCAGCGGGCGCGACGGGTCGGCCAGGCCGTTGATGTCGGCCGCACGCTGCTCGTCCGTGCCGGCGAAGCGCAGGTCGCGGCGGTCGAGCACGTCCTTGCCGCTCACGCGGTGGCCCGCCGCCTCCAGGCGCGCGATGCCGCGCTGCATGGCTTCGGGGGTGTGCGGATAACCGGAAGGGGCGATCAGGCGGATGTCGTAGGAGAAAGGCATGCCGTGCGTCGTCATCATCCTGCTTGTTCCACCACCTCGAGACCGAAACCGGCGATGCCGACGAACTTGCGCGGCGTGCCCATGACGCGCAGACGGGTGGCGCCGAGGTCGGCGAGAATCTGCGCGCCCAGGCCGAGCTGGCGCCATTCCTGGTCGTCCTTCGGCACCGGCATCGGTGCCGCGTCGCGCTTCAGCCGGGCCAGCAGCGCGTCGGGAGTGTCCTCGCCCGACAGCACGAGGAGCACGCCGCGATCCTCGGCATCGATGCGCCGGAGCGCCTCGGTCACCGTCTGGCCCAGGTCGTCGCGCTTCAGGTGGAGCACGTCGGACAGCGTGTTGCGCACGTGCACGCGGGTCAGCACCGGCTGCCCGTCGCCGACGTCGCCGCGGACGAGCGCGATGTGCAGGCCGTTGCGGATCGCGTCGCGGAACGCCACCAGGTGGAAGCTTCCGAACTCGGTGTCCACGTCTTCCTCGTGGACGCGCGTCACCGTCTTCTCGGTTTCCATGCGGTAACGGATGAGATCGGCGATGGTGCCGATCTTCAGCCCGTGCTTCGCGGCGAACACTTCCAGTTCGGGGCGGCGCGCCATGGAGCCGTCGTCGTGCAGGATCTCGATCAGCACCGACGCGGGCTCGAGCCCGGCCAGGGCGGCGAGATCGCAGCCGGCCTCGGTGTGGCCGGCGCGCGTGAGCACGCCGCCGGGCTGAGCGGTGAGCGGAAAGACGTGGCCGGGCATGGTGATGTCGCCGGGGCTGGCATTCTTCGCCACGGCCACCTGCACGGTGCGCGCGCGGTCGTGCGCGGAAATGCCGGTGGTGACGCCTTCGGCCGCCTCGATGGAGACGGTGAAGTTGGTATGGAACGGCGAATTGTTGTCGCTGACCATCGGCTTCAGGCCGAGCTGGCGCGTACGCTGCTCGGTCAGCGTGAGGCAGAGCAGGCCACGCGCTTCGCGGACCATGAAGTTGACGTCTTCCGGCCGCACCTTCTCGGCGGCCATGACGATGTCGCCCTCGTTCTCGCGGTCTTCGTCGTCGAGGATCACCACCATGCGCCCGTTGCGCATGTCCTCGAGGATTTCGGGAATGGTATTGAACGGCATGTTCCCTGTTCCTTTCAGGCGAAACCGTGCTGCTTCAGGAACGCCTCGTCGAGGCGCGGACTGTCGCCGCTGGCAAGCAGGCGTTCGACGTAGCGGGCCACGACGTCCACCTCGATGTTCACGGCGTCGCCGGGGCGGCGCGCCGAGAATGCCGTGTGTTCCACCGTATGCGGGATAAGGTTCACCCCGAAGCGGTAACCCTCCACTTCGTTGACGGTGAGGCTGGTGCCGTCGATGCAGACCGAACCCTTGTGCGCGATGTAGCGCGCGAGCCCGGCGGGCACTTCGAAGGTCCAGCGCAGCGAGCGGCCGTCGGGGACGACGGCGACGACCTTGCCGGTGCCGTCCACGTGCCCGGAGACGAGGTGGCCGCCCAGGCGGTCGGCGAGGCGCAGGGCCTTCTCGAGGTTCACTGGATCGCCCGGCTTGTGCTTGCCGAGGGTGGTGTGGGAGAGGGTTTCGTTGGAGACGTCCGCGGCGAAGCTGGCGCCGTCGAAATCGATCACGGTGAGGCAGACGCCCGACACGGCGATGCTGTCGCCGAGGACGACGTCGCCCATGTCGAGACCCGCGGTGTCGACCGTGAGGCGGACGTCGCCGCCACGGGGGTCGAGTCGCGCGATGCGGCCGACCGACTGGATGATGCCGGTGAACATGTCAGTGGCCTCCCTGGCCGAACGCAGACTGCTGCTGATTTTTCATGGTCGTTTCCCGCAATGGTGAGCGAAAAACGCCCCAAGGCATGGCATCGCCTCGCTCCGCGGGGAGCGGACGAAAGCCGTCTTCTTTCATCCGGACTGTGACCGTCGGCTCCGGCATTCGACCGGATCTGCTGACCTCCCGGCGTGACCGGGAGCGCTCGCGGGCTCGTTCCCTTGCGGGACCTACCGCCGGTGGGGAGTTTCGCCCCGCCCTGAAGACGCTTTGGAAGGCCGGCTCCCGAAGGAAACCGGCCGCACGAGGATACCATGGCTACCCCGCGCCCCGTAGGAGCGCGCCTTGCGCGCGACATCTTTTGAGGCCGTTCCCTGGAGCTGGCGCGTCTGCTTTGTGGACTGGCGCGAAAAGCTGTCGCGCGCAGGCGCGCTCCTACCGGGCGCTGCGCGGCAGGACCTGGTCCATGACCCAACTGGTGCGGGCACCGGAGCGGGCGGCGGAGGGACAGGTCCCCTTCCCCGTCAGCTCGGCCACGATGGTCTCGATCAGGGGCTGCTGGATGTGTTCCGGATTGGCGATGCGGATGTCCTCGCGGCGTTCGCCGGCTTCGAGGACGATGGGGCCGTCGCCGAAGGTGGCGAAGACCAGGCGGCCGAGGTCACCGATGATTTCCACCCTGTCCTCGCGGCGATCCGCAGCGAAGTTCCACAGGCCGGTGCCGAGCACGCCGCTGTCGAAACGGAAGGCCATGGCCACGCTGTCTTCGGCCGGATAAGCCTTCAGCTGGTTCGCCGTCATGCCCTGCGCGGCGGCGATGGGACCGAGCAGGAAGTCCAGGATGTCGAGGGTGTGGCAACCGATGTCGACGAAGATGCCGCCGCCGGAGATCTCGGGGCGAACCGTCCAGGGAAGGTTGTCCGGGTCGGCGTAGCGCGCCTCGAACGGATGGTGGAGCAGCACCGAGACGATGCGCGGCGTGCCGATGGCACCCTCGGCAAGCAGCGCCGCGATGCGGCGGAAGCGCGGCAGCATGCGCCTGTAGTACGCGACGAAGACCGGCACCCCGGCAGCTTCGCCGGCCGCGACGATGTCCAGGCATTCGCCGTGGTCGATGGCCATCGGCTTCTCGACGTAGACAGGCTTGCCGGCGGCGATCGCCATGAGGGCGTATTCGCGATGGCTGGACGGCGGCGTGGCGACGTAGACGGCGTCCACGCCGGGGTCGGCGATCAGCGCGGCGGCATCGTCGTACCAGCGCGGCACGCCATGCCGCCGCGCATAGTCGCGCGCCTTGTCGCCGTCGCGGCGCATCACTGCCACGAGGGAAGAACCGGGAATCTTCGAGAAGGCAGGACCGCTCTTCACCTCGGTCACGGCCCCGCAACCGACGATGCCCCAGCGAACATGGTCGAGCGGCTTCATGCCACCGGGCGCAGTTGCAGGCGGGTGTCGTCGCCGACTTGGCGGCGGTCGATGGTCTGGAGCTTCCAGCGCGAGGCCATGTCGTCCAGCGGCGGCAGGCGGAGCATGGGGCGCGCGCTGTCGCCGAGCAGGACGGGCGCGACGTAGACGAGCAGTTCGTCGGCAAGGCCGGCGGCGAGCAGCGCGCCGCAAAGGACGGGGCCGGCCTCGACGTGCACTTCGTTGACGTCCCGCTGCGCCATCCAGTGCAGTGCCGCATGCAGGTCGATGCCGCCGCCGTCGCCGCGGCGGATGGCGGCGCGCGGAACCTCCGCAAGATGGCCGGGAACCTGTGCGTCCGGCGCATGCAGCAGCACGGTCGGAGCGGTGGCATCCAACACGTGCGCGCCGGCGGGGGTGCGCAGCGACGTATCGGCGACGACGCGCAGCGGCGGCACGAAGCCTTCATCGCCCGGGAGGCGCACGGTGAGGTGCGGGTCGTCAGCCAGGACCGTACCGCTGGACGAGAGGATCGCGGATGCGCGGGCACGCCAGCGCTGCACGTCGGCGCGCGCGGCCTCGCCCGTGATCCATTTCGACGAACCATTGGCCAACGCGGTGCGGCCGTCGAGGCTCATCGCCAGCTTCACGCGCACCCATGGACGGCCGCGCTGGATGCGGCTGAAGAATCCGATGTTGATCTCGTGCGCGGCATCGCGCATCAGCCCCACCTGCACGCCGATGCCCGCCGCGCGGAGCTTCTCGATGCCTGCGCCGGCCACCTTGTCGAAGGGATCCTCATGCGCGACGACCACGCGCCCGACGCCGGCGGCGATCAACGCATCCGCGCAGGGCGGCGTACGGCCGTAGTGGGCGCAGGGTTCCAGCGTGACGTAGGCGGTCGCGCCGCGCGCGGCCTCGCCCGCCTCGCGCAAGGCAAAGACTTCCGCGTGCGGTTCGCCGGCGCGCTGGTGCCAGCCGGTGCCAAGCACGGTATCGCCGCGCGCGATGACGCAGCCGACGCGCGGGTTGGGTTGCGTGGTGCGCAGGCCTTTTTCGGCCAGGCGCAGCGCATGCGCCATATGGACGTGGTCCATGGCTGGAAAGAACGGACGCGACATCAGGGCTTGCGACCGCGCCGGGCCGCATCGAGCAGCGGCAGTTGCAGGCCTTCCAGCGACGGCAGGTCGCGTTCCAGCTTCTCGATCTCTTCGCGGAACGCGTGCACGTCCTCGAAGCGCCTGTAGACGGATGCGAAGCGCACGTAGGCCACCTGGTCCAGTTTCTTGAGTTCGCGCATCACCAGTTCGCCGACCTGGCGCGAAGGCACTTCGCGTTCGCCGCTGCGGCGCAGGTCGTTGATGACGGCGCGCACGGCGGTGTCCACCGCGTCGCTCGCCACGGGGCGCTTCTGCAGCGCGCGCTCGAAGCTCACGCGCAGCTTGTGTTCGTCGAACGGTTCGCGGCGATCGCCGGACTTCACGATCGCCGGCAGCTTGAGTTCCGCCGTTTCAAAGGTATTGAAGCGCTCGCCGCACTGCGGGCACTCGCGACGGCGGCGCACCGTGCTCCCGTCCTCGGTGAGGCGGGAGTCGATGACGCGCGTGTCTTCGTGCTGGCAGAACGGACAGTGCATCGGTCAGCCGTATACCGGGAACCTGGCGCATTGCGCGGTCACCTTGTCGCGCACCGCGGCGATCACGGCCTCGTCGGCCGGGGCATCGAGCACGTCGCAGATCCATTGGGTGAGCTCCACCGTCTCCGCTTCCGTGTAACCGCGGGTGGTGATGGCGGGCGTGCCGACACGCAGGCCGGAGGTGACGAAGGGCGAGCGCGGATCGTTCGGCACGGCGTTCTTGTTCACCGTGATGTGCGCCTTGCCCAGCGCGGCTTCCGCGTCCTTGCCGGTGACTTCGCGGCCGATCAGGTCGATCAGCATGAGATGGTTCTCGGTGCCGCCGGACACGATCTTGTAGCCGCGTTCGATGAAGGTCTTCGCCATGGCCTTGGCGTTCTTCACCACCTGCTTCTGGTAGTCGGTGAAGGACGGCTCCAGCGCTTCCTTGAAGGCCACGGCCTTCGCGGCGATGACGTGCATCAAGGGGCCGCCCTGGATGCCCGGGAACACGATGGACTGCAGCTTCTTCTCGAGTTCCTCGCCCAGGCCCTTGGCGACGATGATGCCGCCGCGCGGACCGCGCAGGGTCTTGTGCGTGGTGGAGGTGACGACGTGGGCATGCTCGATCGGGTTCGGGTAGACGCCCGCGGCGACGAGGCCGGCGACATGGGCCATGTCCACGAACAGGTACGCCCCCACCTTGTCGGCGATGGCGCGGAAGCGCGCCCAGTCGAGCACCTGCGAGTAGGCCGAGAAACCCGCCACGATCATCTTCGGCTTGTGTTCCAGCGCGAGCTTCTCGATCTCGTCGTAGTTGACGAGGCCGGTGTCCGGATCGATCCCGTACTGCACGGCGTTGAAGATCTTGCCCGAGAGATTCACCTTGGCGCCGTGCGTGAGGTGGCCGCCATGGGCCAGGCTCATGCCGAGGATAGTATCGCCCGGCTGCAGCAGCGCGAAGTACACCGCCTGGTTCGCCTGCGAGCCGGAATGCGGCTGCACGTTGGCGTAGTCGGCGCCGAACAGCTTCTTCAGGCGGGAGATGGCCAGCTTCTCCGCGATGTCGACGAACTCGCAGCCGCCGTAGTAGCGCTTGCCGGGATATCCCTCGGCGTACTTGTTAGTGAGTGAGGAGCCCTGGGCTTCCATCACGCGCGGGCTGGCGTAGTTCTCCGAGGCGATCAGCTCGACGTGATCTTCCTGGCGGCGGGACTCGTCGGCGATGGCCTTGGCGAGTTCGTCGTCGTAGCCGGCGATCGTTGCATCCTTCGGGAACATCTCGACCTCGTGCGATGGGCGGGGAAAGACGGAAAGTGTAGCGCTCGAAGGGGTTTGCGGCCACCGATGGGGCCTGCCCGGCCATCCGGGCGCCCCTGTGCGGCGCACAGGATGGCCCGACGGGGCATTCCCCTACGGACCGTCGGGCTTCCCCGCGCTAGGGTTCGACACGGGCCTCCGGGCCCTCCCACGAACGACGGAAAGGACTCCCCATGAAAACTACCCTCCTGGCCATACTCGCCGCATGCTGGACCATCGGCTGCACCCCCGCCCGGGCTCTCGACCAGCGGCTCGAGATCTTCGACGCCCACGCGGCCGCCGCCAGGCCCAGCCAGTTCAGCCTGCCGGAACCGGCTGGCGGGCATCGCGACGTCACCCTGCTCCAGCAGCTGCCGGGCGAGATCCAGGTCGACGGCGAACCCGCCTCCGTCTTCCTGGCCGAAATCGACGGCAAGCCCGGCACGATCGTGCGCCTGGGCGACACGCTGGACATCGCGCTGGACGGCGAGGAGCGCGCGGGCCCAGGGCCCGGCCACCCGCTCGACCGTGAATTCAGTCCGTCCCTGAGCCTGCCCGCCCTGTCCCGCCGGGGTCGCACGACGGATGAGGGGGACGAGGTGAAGGAAATCGACATCTGGATCTTCCTGCACGAGACCTCGGGCGAACGCGAGCACGCCAGGTTCGTGAACTGGTACGTCAGCTGGTGGTTGAAGGACATGGAGGAGAACGTGAAGCCCGGCGTGCCCGTCCGCGCGTCGGTGCACTCCCGCGTCCCCGGTCTCACCGACATGGACTACCACGCCGGCCGCGACGTGGACGGGATCCGGGAGCTGGCCATCCGCGGCGCGGATTACGCGCGGTCGAGAGGCGCGAAGATCACGCCCCTGACCAAGTTCGTGCTGTTCGTGGACACGCCGGCGCGCAACTGGGCATCGGGAACGCTGGGTGGCGCCATCGAGGGCTACGGGGCCGCCATCGCCAGCAACCGCGGGCACCGGCACATCTTCGCCCATGAGGTCGGGCACCTGCTCGGCGCCCGCCACGAGGACGCCGAACACCGGTTCTTCTGCATCACCAACATGAAGGACAGCCTCTGGGGTGTCGCCTCCTGCCGGGACTACTCGAAGGCCAACGACGAGAACATCCGGCGCTACGTGCGCGCCCGCGCCCGCAACGTGAACCCGCTATAATTGCGGTTTGCCCACCCGGCGCGCGTCCGCCCGGGGGCGCGGCATCGCCTGACGGAGCCTCCATGCAATACATCTACACCATGAACGGGGTGAGCAAGATCGTCCCCCCGAAGCGCCAGATCATCAAGGACATCTCGCTGTCGTTCTTCCCAGGCGCCAAGATCGGCCTGCTGGGCATCAACGGCGCGGGCAAGTCGACGGTCCTGCGGATCATGGCGGGGGTCGACAAGGACTTCCAAGGCGAGGCACGCGCCAATCCCGGCACCAAGATCGGCTACCTCGCGCAGGAGCCCGACCTGGATCCGGCGAAGACGGTCCGCGAGGCCGTCGAGGAAGGCGTGTCCGAAATCCTCGACGCCCAGAAGCGCCTGGAAGAGGTCTATGCCGCCTACGCCGAGGAAGGCGCCGATTTCGACAAGCTCGCGAAGGAACAGGAGGCCCTCGAGGGCATTCTCGCCGCCAACGATGCGCATGCCCTCGAGCGTCAGCTCGAAGTGGCGGCCGACGCGCTGCGCCTTCCGCCGTGGGACGCGAAGATCGGCCCGCTTTCCGGCGGCGAGAAACGCCGCGTGGCATTGTGCCGCCTGCTGCTGTCCAAGCCGGACATGCTGCTGCTCGACGAGCCTACCAACCACCTTGACGCCGAATCGGTCGACTGGCTGGAAACCTTCCTGCACGACTATCCGGGCACGGTCGTGGCGGTCACCCATGACCGCTACTTCCTCGACAACGCCGCCGAGTGGATCCTCGAGCTCGATCGCGGTCGCGGCATCCCCTGGAAGGGCAACTACACCGAATGGCTGGAACAGAAGGACCAGCGCCTGGCGCAGGAAGCCAACCAGGAAAAATCGCGGCAGAAGGCGATCAAGAAGGAGCTCGAGTGGGTGCGTTCCGCGGCAAAGGGCCGCCAGTCGAAGGGTAAGGCCCGCCTCAACCGCTTCGAGGAACTGAACTCGGTCGAGTACCAGCGCCGCAACGAGACGAACGAGATCTTCATCCCGCCGGGCGAGCGCCTGGGCCAGGAAGTGATCGAGTTCAAGAACGTCACCAAGTCGTTCGGCGACCGCGTGCTGATCGAGGACCTCTCGTTCAAGATCCCGCCCGGCGCCATCGTCGGCGTGATCGGCCCGAACGGCGCCGGCAAGTCCACGCTCATGAAGATGATCATGGGCAAGGAACAGCCGGACAGCGGCGAGGTGAAGCTCGGCCATACGGTGAAGCTGGCCTACGTGGACCAGTCGCGCGACGCGCTCGATCCCAAGAACAACGTGTGGCAGGAAGTTTCGGGCGGTTCGGACATCCTTACGATCGGCAACTTCGAGATTCAGTCGCGTGCCTACATCGGCCGCTTCAACTTCAAGGGCACCGACCAGCAGAAGATCGTCGGCCAGTTGTCCGGCGGCGAGCGCGGCCGCCTGCACATGGCCAAGACCCTGCTCCAGGGCGGCAACGTGCTGCTGCTCGACGAACCGTCGAACGACCTGGACGTCGAAACGCTGCGCGCGCTCGAAGACGCGCTGCTCGAGTTCCCCGGCTGCGCGGTGGTCATCTCGCATGACCGCTGGTTCCTCGACCGCATCGCCACGCACATCATCGCGTTCGAAGGCGATTCGCACGTCGAGTTCTTCCCGGGCAACTACAACGAGTACGAAGCCGACAAGAAGCGCCGCCTGGGCGACGACGCCGGCCCGAAGCGCGTGAAATACAAGAAGCTGGTCTAAACGACCGCGCCTTGTAGGAGCGCGCCCTGCGCGCGACATCTTTTCGCCATGAGCAACAGGCCCTGTAGCTCATGGCCCCAAAAGATGTCGCGCGCAAGGCGCGCTCCTACAACCTTCCCCCTGGCAGAGGAATGCTAGCCATGACCTTCATGACCGCCCTCAGGGACGCCTGGCGCCGCAACGATTCCCTCGTCTGCGTCGGCCTGGATCCGGAACCCGGCCGGTTGCCCGCGGGCCTCTCGGGCAGCGAAGGCATCTTCAGCTTCTGCCGCGACATCGTGGACGCCACCGCGGATCAGGTCTGCGCATACAAGCCTCAGATCGCCCACTTCGCCGCACAGCGGGCCGAAGACGTCCTCGAGCGCCTGATCGCGCACATCCATGACAGGCACCCCGGTATCCCGGTGATCCTCGACGCCAAGCGCGGCGACATCGGCTCCACCGCGAAACATTACGCGGCGGAAGCGTTCGACCGCTACGGCGCCGACGCCGTCACCCTGAACCCGTACCTCGGCCGCGACTCCATCGAGCCCTTCCTCGAGCGGGCCGACAAGGGTGTGATCCTGCTCTGCCGGACATCCAATCCCGGCGGCAAGGATTTCCAAGCGCTGGATTGCGGCGGAGAGCCACTCTACCTGCGCGTGGCGGAAACCATCGCCCGCGACTGGAACGAAAACGGCAACTGCGCGCTGGTGACCGGAGCGACCTGGCCGGAAGAACTCGGCCGGGTGCGTGCCGTGGTCGGCGACATGCCCCTGCTCGTGCCCGGCATCGGTGCCCAGGGCGGCGACGTGGCGGCGGTGATGAAGAACGGCCGGACCAGTGACGGTACCGGGCTCATGATTTCCTCCTCACGGGCGATTCTTTACGCGGGTTCGGGTTCCGATTTTGCCGACCTAGCACATCGTGCGGCGGAAGAAATGAGAAAATCGATCAACTCCTTCCGCCATTGAGCAGGAAAAACGAAGGCAGTCGCAAATTGGACGAGTTGGCAACTGGAAAAGCGTCACGCTCCCGCTCCGCGCTATCGAACAATACTCGACCAGTAGCGCCCAAGCGCTCCACCGGAGTTGTTATGCCCCCGACTAACCGAGGTTTTTCCCAACGTCTGCATGTCGCGCTGGACATGGCCGGCGTCAAGAAAGGCCGCGGCCGCATCACCCAGCTGGCCGACCTTTTCGACGTCAGCCGGGAAACCGCGCGGAAATGGCTCAGCGATCTCGGCCTGCCCGAGCTGGAGCGGCAGATCGACATGGCCATCCGTTTCGGGGTCAACTTCGAATGGCTCGCCACCGGACGCGGCTCGCCCAACGGCGCCACGGGCGTCCGCGAAAGCCCGGCCCTCTATCGCGCCGACTCCCGCGAGCAGCTGCGCCTGGTCGGCCTCGTGAGCCGCATGCCGAAAGAGCGCCGCAAGGCCTTGCTGGTCATCATCGAAGCCCTGGCCGACGCCGAATAACGCGGTGGGAGACCCTGTTCTCCCGCAAGTGTGCCCGCTGCCGCGGGATCGCCGGCATAGCCGGCTCCCACAAGGTTCATAGCCGGCTCCCACAACTGGCATAGCCGGCTCCCACAGTCAGTCGTCAGCGATGTCCATGCCTGGAAACAGGACGTCGGTGAAGCCGAAGCGGGTAAAGTCGGTGATGCGCGAAGGATACAGCCGGCCGATCAGGTGGTCGCATTCGTGCTGCACCACGCGCGCGTGGAAGCCCTCGGCGGTGCGGTCGATCGGCTGCCCGAGCGGATCGACCCCGCGGTAGCGGATAAGCGTATACCGGTTCACCACGCCACGCAGGCCGGGCACCGACAGGCAGCCTTCCCAGCCCTCTTCCATGTCCTGCGAGAGCGGCGTGATCTCGGGATTGAGCAGGATCGTGCGCGGCACCGGCGGCGCGTCGGGATACCGTTCGCTGCTGTCGAACCCGAAGATCACCAGTTGCAGGTCCACCCCGATCTGCGGCGCGGCAAGACCTACGCCGCCGGCATCGTACATCGTGTCGAACATGTCCGCGATGAGCTCGTCCAGCTCGGCCGAGCCGAACATCGCATCGGGCACGGGCGGGGCGATGCGCAACAGGCGCTCGTCGCCCATCTTGAGGATCTCGCGGATCATGCGCTTTCCGGGGGTGTGGGGGATGATCCCAGCATGGCGCCGGAAGGCGCCGGGCTCAAGTCATTCGACCAATGGCTAATGCCCGAAAGCCCCCGCGGTCATTGACCCCCAGGGCGGCGGGGACGACCCTTGGGGCATCCGCGAGGGGAGTTCCCACCATGCACAGCGCCATTCCCAAACCCAGTCCGGCCGGCAAGATCCTCTGGGCCGCCATCGCCATCGTCGGGGCCTGGTGCCTTGGCGTCATCGCGCTACGGCGCGGTGAGCCGATCAACGCCATCTGGCTGGTCACCGCTTCCATTGCGGTTTTTCTGATCGGCTACCGGTTCTACAGCCGGATGATCGCGAACCGCGTGCTCCAGCTCGATCCCTCGCGCGCCACCCCGTCCGTGCTTCGCAACGACGGCCTCGACTACGTGCCCACCGACCGCTGGGTGGTGTTCGGCCACCACTTCGCCGCGATCGCCGGCGCCGGGCCGCTGGTCGGACCCGTGCTCGCCGCGCAGATGGGCTACCTGCCGGGCACCCTCTGGATCCTGGTCGGCGTGGTCTTCGCCGGTGCGGTACAGGACTTCATGATCCTGGGCCTCTCGCTCCGCCGCGACGGCCGCTCCCTCGGCCATATGTTGCGTGAGGAACTGGGCGAGCTGCCCGGCGTCATCGCGATGGTCGGCGTCCTGGTCCTCATGATGATCGTGCTGGCGGTGCTGGCGCTGGTCGTGGTGAAGGCACTCACGCATAGCCCCTGGGGCACGTTCACCGTCGCCGCGACGATCCCCATCGCCTTGCTGATGGGCGTGTACCTGCGCTTCATCCGTCCGGGCCGCATCCTCGAAGTGTCGATCATCGGCCTCATCCTGCTGCTGGCCTCGATCTGGTACGGCAAGACGGTGAACGACACGCCGGCGCTCGCCACGCTGTTCGATTTCGACGCCAAGGCGCTGGCCTGGCTGCTGATCGGCTACGGCTTCTTCGCCTCCGTGCTGCCGGTGTGGCTGCTGCTCGCACCGCGCGACTACCTGTCCACCTTCCTGAAGATCGGCACCATCTTCCTCCTGGCCCTGGCGATCTTCCTCGCCGCGCCGACCCTGCAGATGCCGGCGATCACGAAGTTCATCGACGGCACCGGTCCGGTCTTCTCCGGCAACCTGTTCCCCTTCCTTTTCATCACCATCGCCTGCGGCGCGGTCTCCGGCTGGCATTCGATCATCGCCTCCGGCACCACGCCCAAGCTCCTCGCCAACGAAGGCGAGGCGCGCCTGGTCGGCTACGGCGGCATGCTGATGGAGGCCTTCGTCGCCATCATGGCGCTGATCGCCGCCGCCTCGCTGCATCCGGGCGTGTACTTCGCCATGAACTCCCCCGGCGCGCTCGTCGGCACCACGGCCGAGCAGGCCGCGCAGACGATCAGCAGCTGGGGCTTCCTGGTCACGCCGGCCGAACTCACCGACACCGCGCGGAACATCGGCGAAGGCACCATCCTCGGCCGCGCCGGCGGCGCACCCACCCTCGCGGTCGGCATGGCGCAACTGCTCCACGGGATCATGCCGGGCGAAGGCATGATGGCCCTCTGGTACCACTACGCCATCCTGTTCGAAGCCCTGTTCATCCTTACCACCGTGGACGCTGGCACCCGCGTGGGCCGCTTCATGATCCAGGAACTGGCCGGCATGGCCTGGGCACCGCTGAAGCAGACCGAATCCTGGCTGGGCAACATCGTCGCCACCGTGATCTGCGTCGGCCTGTGGGGCTACTTCCTCTATCAGGGCGCCGTCGATCCGCTGGGCGGCATCAACACCTTGTGGCCGCTGTTCGGCATCGCCAACCAGATGCTCGCGGCGATCGCCCTGATGCTCGCCACCGTGGTCACGGTGAAGCTCAAGCGCGAGCGCTACGTGCTCGTGCCTGCCGTGCCCGCCGCGTGGCTCGTGGTCTGCACTCTCACCGCCGGCTGGCAGAAGATCTTCGACGACAAGATCAGCTTCACGGCCGCGGCGCAGAAGTACGCCGACGCGATGGCGTCGGGCAAGCTCCTGGCGCCCGCCAAGAACATGGCGGAAATGCAGCGCATCGTCACCAACAACTACGTGGACATGGCCCTCACCGGCCTGTTCATGCTGCTGGTGCTGACCATGCTGTTCTTCTCGCTCCGCTCCATCGTCCGCGCCTGGCGCGCGACCCATCCGACCGCGCACGAGGAACCATACGTCGCGCTGTCGAGCGTGGCGCAGTAAGGAGGCCCCATGGAAACGAACGCACCCGCGGCACCGCGCTCGCTATGGCAATGGGCGGTGCAAACCGCCCGCCTCTGCTGCGGCGTACCCAATTACGACGTCTACGTGAAGCACCTGCGCGAGCACCATCCCGAAAGACCTGTGCCGAGCTATGGCGAGTTCTTCCGCGAGCGGCAGGAGGCCCGCTACCGCGGCACGGGCGGGCGCTGCTGTTGAAAGTTGCCACCGCCATCGCGCTGTGGGAGCGCGCACCGCGCGCGCTGAGCTTTTCGCGTCGGTTGGCCCGCTCACGCGTGCCCATGTCTTAGGCGGCTTCGCCGCAGGAGCGTGACGGCTCGGCATTCGCCATCGCGTTTTGCTTTGGCGTAGCGGCGGGTCGCCGGCGGCTGCCATTTTTATCGCTAAGTCCTCGTCCGGCCTACGCCTCCCTGCGGAATCGCTCCAAAAACGGCAGCCACCGGCTCCTCCCAACACGACGGTCGCTTGTGGCAAAAGCCAAAGCACCACCCGGCCTGATTGCGGGCCGCACATTCCTCGCAACTCTAAAAAAGCGAACGCGCCCTGTAGGAGCGCGCCTCGCGCGCGACAGCCTTTCGCGACCACCCCAATCACTCGCTCTTCGCTCGATGAGACGCTCCAGTCGGCGATTCCAAACGGCGTCAGAGCCGCATTTCGCTAATCATCCGCGAGCGTACCGGTCACCGACCGCAACTGCTCCCGCACCCATTGCGTATGCGCACGCATGGCGTAATCCAGACCACGTCATCAACGCATCGATAACCGTTAAGACGTCAGCCATCTCCTTGCCCCAACTCATCCACCTCCCCGATCATCAACGACACGCGCATATGCGCACACGCTGCGGGAATTGCCCGCGACGCGCGACCTGCAATGCGAAGCGCGACCTACAAGATGTCGCCTCCCTTCCTACCCGTCGCTCCCGCGAAGGTGGGAGCCTAGTGACTCTTGTTGCATGCCTGCGAAAACGCTCAGGGCGTGGAGGCGGCCGCGAAAAGATGTCGCGCGCGAGGCGCGCTCCTACAACGTGCGCGCATTTTCCGGGGCGGCGGGGAATGTGCGACCCGCAAGCGGCCGAGCTGTTGCTTTGGCTTTTGCCGCACGCGACCGTCGTCTTGGGAGGAGCCGGTGGCTGCCGTTTTTGGAGCGATTCCGCAGGGAGGCGTAGGCCGGACGAGGACTTAGCGACAAAAATGGCAGGCGCCGGCGACCAGCGACCACGCCAAGGCAAAACGCGATGGCGAAAGCCGAGCCGGCAAACGCCCCATGCGGCGAAGCCGCTTAAGACATGGGCACGCGCAAGCGGGCCAACCGACGCGAAAAGCGCGCGCAAGCGGGCCCCACAACGGCTTGGGCTTATCGGCGGCGGCTCTTGCGCATGTTGGCGCGGGAGTCTGCGATCATCGTGCGCATGGCTGTTGCCGCCTCGTTCGGGCGGCGGCGGCGGATGGCTTCGTAGACCGCGCGATGGTGCGGCAGGGAATACTTGAAGTTCTTCGCCGTGCGCGCCGACATCACGAAGAACGTGCCCAGCGCGGTCTCGATCACCGAAAAGAGCGAACTCAGGAGCTCGTTGTTCGTCGCCATCAGGACCGCCTCGTGGAAACGCAAGTCCGCGACGGCCCACTCGTCCAGGGTCTGTGCATCCTCCATCGCCTCGAGCGCCTCCCTGATCGCCTCGAGCTGCGCAGGCTCGCGCCGGCGCGCCGCGGCCATCACCGCGGCGGGCTCCACGATCTCGCGCATCTCCACCAGCTTCGCGACGAAGTCGTCCGTCGGCATGGAAGCACAGCGCCAGCCCAGCACGTCGGCGTCGAGGTGGTTCCAGAAGCGCGGATCGCGTACCCGCATGCCGGTCTTCTGGCGCGTCTCGATCAGTCCCTTGGCCGCCAGCACCTTCAACGCCTCGCGAAGGACCGTCCGGCTCACCGCCATCTGGGTCGCCAGCTGGGCTTCGCCCGGCAGCGGATCGCCTGGCTGGAACAGCCCCCCGACGATCGACTCGCCCAGATCCTCGACGACCTGCGTGTGCAGGTTCCTGCCGCCACCCGTTCTCGTCGCCATGACTTCCCCTCCCCAAAGGCTCCCGGCCCATCGTAGCCGCAGCGCCGCCACCCGCGTTGACGCGGCGCAGCTTGTCGTTTGTCCTACAAATGTGATGTGGTCACCAGGTCCATCCGACCGGAGATAACGCAATGAAGATTGGGACGAGCCTGACGGCCGCGATCCTGCTGGCCGTCAGCGCGGGCGCCACCGCCGGCGAAGCATCCAAGACCTCGTTCGGCCAGACGCCCGACGGCAAGGAGGTCACCCTGGTGACACTCAGCAACGGCCATGGCATGACCGCGAAGATCCTGTCGCTCGGCGCGGCGCTCTATGCCCTGGACGTTCCGGACCGGAACGGCAAGCCTGGGGATATCGTACTCGGCTATCCCGACCTGAAGGGAACCTTCGCCAAGCCGCAGTACTTCGGCGACACCGTGGGCCGCTACGCCAACCGCATCGCCAAGGGCCGCTTCACCCTCGACGGCAAGACGTATACCGTCCCGGTGAACGACGGCCCCAACTCGCTGCACGGCGGCAAGACCGGCTTCGACAAGGTGGTGTGGACGGTCGACAAGGTGGAGTCCGGCGCGCGGCCCAGCGTCACCCTCACCTATGTCAGCCCCGACGGCGACCAGGGCTACCCGGGCAAGCTCACCGCCACGGCCACCTACTCGATCGACGACAAGAACGAGCTGACGATCGAATACGCCGCCACCACCGATGCGCCAACCATCGTCAACATCACCAACCATACCTACTGGAACCTCGCCGGCGAGGGCTCGGGCAGCGTCATGGACCAGCGGCTCATGATCGCGGGCGACGCCTTCCTGCCCACCGACGCCACCGCCATTCCCACCGGTGAAGTCCGCAGCGTGGCGGGAACCGACTTCGACTTCCGCAAGGCCAAGCCCATCGGCCGCGACATCCGCGACGCGAAGGAGCAGCAGCTCGTGTTCGGACGCGGCTACGACCACAACTGGGTCATTTCGAGGAAGGCAGCCGCCCAACCGCGCGAGGTGGCCCGGGTGAGCGATCCGAAGAGCGGCCGCGTGCTCTCGCTGTGGTCGGCACAGCCAGGGTTGCAGTTCTACTCCGGCAACTTCCTCGACGGCACGACGTCCGGCAAATCCGGGGGCATCTATCGCCAGGGCGATGCGTTCGCGCTCGAGCCCCAGCTGTTCCCGGACACGCCCAACCAGCCGGCCTTCGGGTCCGCGAGGCTGGCGCCGGGGCAGACCTACCGGAACGTGATGGTCTACAAGTTCACCGTCGAGTGACGTTCTCGCCGCGCAACGGGCCACCTGCGCGGCTGGGCGAGTAGGAGCGCGCCTGCGCGCGACAGCTTTTAAGGCCATGAGCAACTGGCCCTGTTGCTCTTCGCGAAAGGCTGTCGCGCGCGAGCGCGCTCCTACATGTGTCCTGGCTCCCCCTACACTTCGTGATGGAGGGCTTCCGCCGGTTTGCGGCGGCGGAAGCGCGGCGCCAGCTCCACCATGTACATCGCGGCCAGCACGAGGGCGCCGCCGCCGAGCATGCGGGTGGTAAGCGCATCCACGCCCAGGAGCACGGCGAAGCCCGCGGCGAACACCGGCTCGGTGGTCATCACGATGGCCGCGCGGGTGGCAGGCATGTGCGCCTGCGCCCAGGTCTGGATCAGCATCGCCAGGGCCCCGGCGGCCAGGGCCATGTAGAGCACGGCGAGCCAGGCTTTCCCGTCCGGCGGCAGTACCGGCCCGCCGTGCGGCAAGGTGATCGCGACGCAGACGGCGGCGATGCCGAGCATCTGGATGGCGGACATGCCGAAGGCGTCCCCGGGCTTCGACCAATGCCCGAGCCCGACGATGTGCAGCGCGTAGAGCGCGGCCGATGCCAGCGTCAGCAGCACGCCGGCATCCACTTCGAAGCCGTTGAGCGCCAGCACGCCAAGCCCGAGCGTGGCGAGCAGCACGGCCAGCCAGGTGGTCCGCGGCATGCGCTGGCGGAACAGCAGCAGCGAGAGAATCGGCGTGATCACCACGTACATGCCGGTGACGAAGCCGCTGACGCTCGGCGACGTGCGCGCCAGGCCTTCCGTCTGCAACCACTGCGCCACGCCATAGAGCACGCCGAGAGCGAGGCCGCGCAGCAGCTGGACCCGCCCCAGTCGAAGGAGCGGAAGCGCGAACAGGGCGAGCATCGCGGCCGCGGCGATCACGAAGCGGACGGCGAGGAAATCCGCCACCGGCATTCGCCCCACCACGTCCTTGATCAGCGCGAAGGTGGAACCCCAGATGGCCGTGACCGTGAGCAGGCCCAGCGTCGCGAGGCCGCCCTCGCGCGTCGTGCCGCTCACCGGCGCTTCCGCAGGAGCTGGCCGGGAATCTTCAGCAGGAAGTGCGACCAGATGCCGAGCCAGACCGCCGCGCGCACGAGCGCGTTGCGCGCCGCAGGATCGTGCCGGCGGAACCAAAGGTACATGCTGCGATGCTTGTGCCGGCTGACGAAGACCGGCCGGTGCCGGCTGGAGCCGCCCTTGCCGTGCAGGACAAGCACGTCGCCGGCGAGCAGCACCTTGTAGCCGGCATCGCGGGCGCGGCGGCACAGGTCCATGTCTTCGCAGTGCAGGAAGAAGGTCTCGTCGAACCCGTTCAGCCGGTCGAACACCTGGCGCGGCATGAGGAAGATGGCGCCCGATACGATCTCGACCTCTTCCGCGCCTTCCGGCATAGGGCCGCGGATGTCGATGCCGCCATCGCCGCCGTGACCCAGCTTGGTGGCGAGCGAGCGGCGCAGCAGTGGATCGCGCCGGCGCGAGGCAGGATCGGGATGTCCATCGGCATCGCAGACCACCGCGCCGACGATGCCGGTCTGCGCGTCGATGTGCGCCGCCATGCGCCGGATCGTATCCGGTTCGACGAGGCAGTCGGGATTGAGCACGAGCAGGCGCTCGCCGCGCGCCTGTGCGGCGCCGCGGTTCACGGCGGGGCCGAAGCCGAGGTTGGCCCGGTTATAGACCACCCGCAGCCGATCGTCGTCCGCGTGGGCGCGATCCAGCGCCTCGGGCACGCCATCGGTGGAGCCATTGTCGACGACGATCACTTCCACCGGAACGTCGCTCGCAAGCGCGTGGTCCACGCAGTCGCGCGTGAAGGGACCGCTGTCCGCGAGGACGATGACGATGCTGGTGAGGGAGGAGTCGCTCATCGGGTTGGTCGGCTATGTGCGGAAGCTCAGCCCACCCACACGCGTGCGTTGCGGAACATGCGCATCCACGGCGAATCCTCGCCCCACTGTTCCGGATGCCAGCTCATCTGCACGCTGCGGAACACGCGTTCCGGGTGCGGCATCATGATCGTGACGCGGCCGTCCGCGGCGGTGAAGGCCGCCAGGCCGCCCGGCGAACCGTTCGGGTTCAGCGGATAGCTCTCGGTCGGCTTGCCGCGATTGTCGACGAAGCGCGCCGCCGCATGGCTCTTCGACGGGCTGCACACCATCGGGAAGTGCACCCTTCCCTCGCCGTGCGCGACCGCCACCGGGATACGCGAGCCGGCCATGCCGCGGAAGAAGATGCTTCCCGAGTCCAGGATCTCCAGCGTGGCGAGGCGGGCCTCGTACTGCTCCGACTGGTTGCGCAGGAACTGCGGCCAGTGCTTCGCGTCGGGAATGATGTCCTTCAGGCCGGACATCATCTGGCAGCCGTTGCAGACGCCGAGGGCGAAGCGGG
This sequence comes from Luteibacter sp. SVR4-7G, assembly GCF_056755555.1. Taxonomy (NCBI): domain Bacteria; kingdom Pseudomonadati; phylum Pseudomonadota; class Gammaproteobacteria; order Lysobacterales; family Rhodanobacteraceae; genus Luteibacter; species Luteibacter sp. SVR4-7G. Next base: position 86,842 of record NZ_JBPGXO010000008.1, read on the forward strand.
TACCGTCCTCGAAGAAGCGCGCGAACTGTTCGCGCAGCGCGTCGTTGTAGAGGATGGACGTGGCCCAGCCGCGCCCCGCGCCGAGCACGTCGCCATAGGAGAAACCGCCGCAGGCCGCGAGACCGATGAAATCCTTCAGGTGATGACGGCCGGAGGCGAGGTCGGTCATGTGCACGTCGACCGCGTCGAAGCCGGCGCGGCTGAAGGCCGCCGCCATTTCCACCTGGCCGTTGACGCCCTGCTCGCGCAGGATCGCCACGCGCGGACGCGCACCGCTGCCGATATACGGCGCGGCGATGTCATCTGTCGGGTCGAAGACGAGCTTCGGGGAGATGCCCGGATCGGCATCGTCCAGGCGCCACTCGTTCTCCTGGTCGGCGCTATGCGGGTTGTCGCGCAGGCGCTGCATGGCGTAGCTGGTTTCGTTCCACACGCGGAACAGCTCGGTCCAGTTCCACTTGAACGCCGTTTCGCCGCCGAGGTAAAGCTTGATGCCGAGCTTCTCCTTCGGGCGGCCGACGTTGTGCGTCATGCCGGCGAGGTTGTGCTTCACCAGCAGCTGCTCGAAGGCTTCACGGTTGGCCGAGGCTACCTGCACGACCGCGCCGAGTTCCTCGTTGAACAGCGCGCGCAGCGTGGCGTCGGCCCAGCCGTCCAGGCGCAGTTCGAGGCCGCAGTGGCCGGCGAAGGCCATTTCCAGCAGGGTCACGATGGCACCGCCATCGGAGCGGTCGTGGTACGCGAGCAGCAGGCCGGCGCGGTTCGCTTCCTGGATCAGCTCGAACATCGCGCGCAGGCGTTTCGGATCGTCGAGATCGGGCGGAACGCCTCCGGCGCGGTTGAACACCTGGGTGAGCGCCGAGCCACCGAGACGGTCGCGGCCCGCGCCGAGGTCGATCAGCCAGAGGTCGGTATCGCCGCGGTCGAGCTTCAGCTGCGGCGTGAGGGTGCGACGCACGTCGTCCACGCGCGCGAAACCGGTGATCACCAGCGACACCGGCGACACGGTCTTCTGCGCCTTGCCGTTGTCGTCGGTCCACACGGTCTGCATGGACAGCGAGTCCTTGCCGACCGGGATCGAGATATCCAGCGACGGGCACAATTCCATGCCCACGGCCTTCACGGCGTCGAACAGCGCGGCATCCTCGCCGGGGTGGTTCACCGCGGCCATCCAGTTCGCGGAGAGGCGCACCTCTTCGAGCGACATCGATGCCGCGGCCAGGTTGGTGATGGCTTCGCCCACGGCCATGCGCGCCGCGTCGGCACTGGAAAGCAAAGCCACCGGCGCGCGCTCGGCCATCGCCATGGCTTCGCCGGTATAGCCTTCGAAATCCGTCATCGTCACCGCCACGTCGGCCACGGGCACCTGCCAGGGGCCGACCATGGGATCGCGCGCGTTGAGGCCACCGACCGTGCGGTCACCGATCGTGATGAGGAAGTTCTTGCTGCCCACCGCGGGCAGGCGCAGCACGCGCATCAGCGCCTCGTCCATGCCGATGCCGGTGAGGTCGGCGACGAGGTCGACGCGCGGTTTCACGCGCTTCGCGTCGCGATGCATGCGCGGCGGTTTGCCGAACAGCACATCCATGCGCAGGTCGATGACGGTGAGGTCGCTGCGCGGGTCGCGCACGATCAGGCGCGGCTCCTCGGTGGCTTCGCCGACGATGGCGAACGGGCAGCGCTCGCGGGCGCAGAAGGCCTCGAACAGGGCGAGGTCCTCGCTGCCGATGGCGAGCACGTAGCGTTCCTGCGACTCGTTGCTCCACACCTGCATCGGCGAGAGGTTCGGATCGTCGGTAGGAAGCTTGGACAGGTCGATGATGCCGCCGACGCCTGCGTCGTTGAGGATCTCGGGAATGGCGTTGGATACGCCGCCCGCGCCCACGTCGTGGATGCTGACGATGGGGTTGGCGTCGCCGCGCGCCCAGCACGCGTCGATCACCTGCTGGCAGCGGCGTTCCATCTCGGGGTTGTCGCGCTGCACCGAAGCGAAGTCGAGTTCGGCACTGGACGTGCCCGAGGCGACCGACGAGGCCGCGCCGCCGCCGAGGCCGATGAGCATGGCGGGGCCGCCGAGGACGATCACCTTGTCGCCGGGACGCACCTTGCGCTTCTGCACGTGCTCCGGACGGATCGCGGCGAGACCGCCGGCGATCATGATCGGCTTGTCGTAGCCGCGACGCAGGCCCTTGTCGCCGGTTTCCTGCTCGAACGTGCGGAAATAGCCGCCAAGGGCCGGGCGGCCGAATTCGTTGTTGAACGCAGCGGCACCCAGCGGGCCGTCACGCATGATCTCGAAGGCCGAGGCCATGCGCGGGGGCAGCGGGCGATCCTTCTCCCACGGACGCGGCAGGCCGGGGATGCGCAGGTGCGACACGGAGAAACCGGTGAGGCCGGCCTTCGGCTTGCCGCCGCGGCCGGTCGCGCCCTCGTCGCGGATCTCGCCGCCGGCACCGGTGGCCGCGCCCGGCCATGGCGCGATGGCGGTGGGATGGTTATGCGTCTCGACCTTGATCGCGTACGGCGCGGCTTCGGCCACGGTGCGGAACACGCCGTCCCCGGGGCTGACGAACAGGCGCTTGCCTTCGTAGCCTTCGATCACCGCGGCATTGTCGTGGTACGCCGACAACGTATGCGCCGGCGACTTCTGGTGCGTGTTCTTGATCATGCCGAACAGCGACGATTCCTGCGTCGCGCCATCCAGCGTCCAGGTCGCGTTGAAGACCTTGTGCCGGCAGTGCTCGGAGTTTGCCTGCGCGAACATCATCAGTTCGGCGTCGGTGGGCGCCCGGCCCATTTCGGCGTAACGCGTGGCGAGGTAGTCGATCTCGTCGTCGGCCAGCGCGAGGCCGAGCTCCTTGTTTGCCACCGACAGCGCGGCGCGTGGATCGCTGCCGAGTTCGATGCGGCCCAGCGGACCCGGTTCGCCCGCGAGGAACAGCCCGCCGGCCTGCTCGAGCGCGTACAGCGGCGACTGCACCATCGGATCGCAGAACGCGGCCATGACGGCGGCGTGTGCCGGATGGTCCTCCGCCGGCATGCCGGTGACGCGCCAGGCCGTGCCGCGTTCCACGCGGCGCACGTCGAAGCCGGCGCCGTGGAGGATGTCGGTGGCCTTGCTCGACCAGGGCGAGATAGTGCCCAGGCGCGGCACCACCCAGAACGTCGCCTCTTCGGGTGTGCCGCTCTTCGCTTCCAGCACGGAAAGCAGACGCGCGCGCGCATCGCCCTCGGGCGCGGCGTCGGCGTCGACGAAGTAGGTAAACCATGCGGCCTGCACCCGCGTCCCGTGATGCAGGGCATCCAGGTGGGCGTTCAGTCGTTCGAGGCGAAAAGGCGAGAGGGCGCTCTGCCCGTCGAGTGCGATCATGCGGGGGGAAAAGGCGCAGAAGGAAAACGCCTATTCTACATGATGTTGCGAGGCAGCATCGGAGGCCGTTGGAGGGTAGGAGCGCGCCCTGCGCGCGACGGCTTTTCGACTCGGTTTTCAGGTGGCGCGCCAGCCCCGGGGCACGGCCTCAAAACATGTCGCGCGCGGGACGCGCTCCTACAAGGGCGGTCAGCGACGGCCGCCGGTCAGCGCGCGGAAAGCGCCCGGGCCGGTCGGCCGCGCCGCCGAGGGTGCCGGCCGGTCAGCCGCCGCGGCCCACGGTGCCGGGCGGAGCCTCCAGGGCCTGGAGCAGCTGGGCGGGGGTGACGTACCCGCCGACCACGTCCCCGTTCTCGGTGACGATGGTGGGGGTGCCGTTCACGCCCAGGCGTTCTCCCAGCTCGAAATCGTCCTTCACCGGGTTGGTGCAGCTGGCCGCCTTGGGCGTGGCGCCTTTCATCGCCTCGTTGAAGGCGTTCTTGCGGTCGGCGCTGCACCAGACCGACACGGCCTTGGTGTACGAGGGCGTGTCGTTGCCTGCCGTGGTCTTGATGCCTTCGCGCGGCCAGAAGATGTATTCGACCGCGATGCCCTGCTTGTTGAACTCGTCGATGTGGGCGTGCAGTTGGCGGCAGAAGCCGCAGTCGACGTCGGTGAAGACGGTGACCGTGTGCTTCGGCTTGGCCGGGGAGTAGACCAGGCGCTGCGAGGCGGGCACCTTGGCTAGCGCCGCCTTGCGCGTGGCGGCCCAGCTGGCCGCGCTGAGGTCGGTCTTCGACTGGAGGTCGATGAGGTTTCCGTTGAGCATGTAGCGGCCGTCGGCGCTCACATAGACCATGCGGCCGGAGGCCACCACCTGGTAGAAGCCCGCCATCGGCGCGGGCGCGACGCTGTCGACCTTGATGCCGGGGCCCAGGGCCTCGACGGCATCGCGCACGGCCTTCTCGTTATCGGCCGCGCAGGCCGTCATGGCGAACGCTCCGGCCAGGAGCGCGGACAGGATTTTCTTCGGCATTCGGTACCACTCCATCAGCAACCGGGGGAAACGCGGGCCTCATTGGAACACCGGGCGCCGGTTCGGTTCCCTCGATTGTGGCACGCCTCAGCCCCGCGGGTGGTGCTGGGCGTGGAGCCGTTTCAGGCCTTCCTTCGCCACCAGGGTGTAGATCTGCGTCGTGCTGAGGGCGCTGTGGCCCAGGAGCATCTGCAGCGCACGCAGGTCGGCGCCGTGGTTGAGCAGGTGGGTGGCGAAGGAATGCCTCAGGACATGGGGCGAGACGCGGCTGGCCGGGATCCCCACCTGCATCGCGTAGCGCTTCACCAGGGTCCAGAACATCTGCCGGGTCATGGCGTCGCCCCGGCGCGACAGGAACAACGCCAGCGGCTGCCCGTGGCCCCCCGCAAGCTGCGGCCGGGCCTCGCGCAGGTAGGTTTCGACGTGGGCCAGCGCCTCCTCGCCCACGGGGATCAGGCGGTCCTTGCCGCCCTTGCCGGTCACGCGCAGCACGCCCTGGCGCGTGTTCAGGCCAGCCAGGGGAAGGTCCACCAGTTCCGAGACCCGCAGCCCGGAGGAGTACATCAGCTCCAGCATCGCGCGATCGCGCATGCCCAGGCGTGTCGAGGTATCGGGGGCGACGATCAGTGCCTCGATCTCGCGCTCGGCCAGCGCCTTCGGCAGGCTGCGGGGCATGCGCGGACGTTGCATGAGGAGCGTGGGATCCTCACGCTTGCCTTCGTCGCGCGCCAGCTGCGCGTAGAAGCGCCGAAAGGCCGACTGGCGCCGCGCCATGCTGCGCACCGACACCGGCTGGCTGCCATGGTAGGCGGAAAGGTCGTCGCGTCCCGCTGTGGCGAGCGTCCGTCCGCGCGTCGCCAGCCAGCGCGCGAGCTGCTGCAGGTCGCGCCGGTAGGCTTCCAGCGTGCGCTCGGCGAGACCGTCCTCCGCCCAGACGCGCTCGATGAAGCGTTCGATCAGGCGGATATCGTCGGGAGATTCGACAGGCATGGGCATGACGCGATGGTCGCATGCCCGGCGCCTCGCGCTCAAAGCCGCTGGATGCTCGACTGGTAGCCGGCGATCACATAGCCCAGCTGGTGCTCGACCCCTTCCTCGAGCCGCGTACGCTCCACCGGCGAAAGCTTCGCCTTGCGCGCGGCGATGGCGAGCTTTTGCATCGCTTCCACCAGGGCATCGGCGGCGGACTGGAATGCGCCCGCGTCGAGCGACGGCAAGCCGGCGAGGTTGTCGTCGGCGGCATCGCGGAGCCGCTTGAATTCCTCCGGGCTGACGTTGCCGTCCCCGTCCAGCGAACGCAGGCGATCGTCGAGTCCGGTGAACGTGGAACGAAGATTAAGGCTCATGGGACGGTTCCTCTCCAGGTCCGGTCGTGTCCAGCCTATGCCGCACGTCAGGTGCCGTCGAAGGAAATCGACATGCCGATGCGGCAGAATTCGGCGCATGAGCACACTTGCACCTGTCGCGCCCGCATGGCGCCGCTTCGCCGCCATCGTCTACGACGCGCTCGCCGTGGTCGCCATTGTGATGGTCGTCGGCCTGCTGGCCCAGTTCGCCACCGGCGGTGGCCTGTTCGACGCGAAGGGGCACCTCCATGCGTGGTGGTACCAGCCGCTGCAGGGGCTCGTCGTGGGGGCCTACTTCCTCGTTTCCTGGGTGCGTGGCGGCCAGACCCTGGGCATGCGGCCCTGGCGCATCCGCGTCACCGATGCGGCGGGCATGCCGGTCACGTGGCGGCGCGGGCTGGTGCGTCTCGTCGTGGCCGCGCTGCCGCTCCTGCTCGTGACGATCTATCCATTGACCTCGTTGAAGGCCGCGCTGTGGGCGCCGGTCGCCGGTTGGGCGGTGCTGCTGCTGCCGGCCTTCGTGGACCGTCGCCGCCGGGCCGTGCACGACATGCTGGCCGGCACCGAAGTCCGCCCGCTGGCGTAGAAAACAAACCTCGTGGGATGACCCGCTTCCCACGGGCCGGAATCAATGGGTGAACTGGTCGCTTGCCGGCACCCAGGAGCCCGAGGTCGGGGACGGCGCCGGGACGTTGATCTTGATCGAGGTTTCGCATCCGGCCGGCAGCGGACCGCCGGCGACGCGCGCCGTGGCGCACAGCGCCGTGTTGTCCAGGGCGACCGGCGCGGCGGCCACGGTGGCGCTGTTCGCCGGCGGCAGGTTTTCCGCCAGCGGCTTCGACGGCGCCATGGTCTGCACTTTCGCCAGTTGTTCCTGGCTCGCCGGCGCGGACTGGTCGGCGCCCGAGCAGCCGAAAGTGAAGAGGGAAACGGCCTTCATCGCGCCGCTCTTGTCGCCCGCGTTGCCCGGCCCGGCAGTGCAGTTGAGGCGGATGCCGCGCGGCAGGGAAATGGTAGGGCGTACCGTGGCCGCCTCGACGCCATGCCGGATCGCCGTATCCACCGACGACTCGCCTTTGGGCGTCCAGGCATCGTCGAAGCGCGTGGCCTTGTAATCGATGTGTACGCGCGAGCCCGACTGCGGCACGAGGTTGCCACGCGGCTTCAGTTCCACATAGGCCCCGCCGACCTGCCCGGTCTTGTCGCCCTGCCCGCCGGCGACGCCATCATCGCGCTGCGAGGTGCCGTTGGCGCCGGTGAGACGCTCGCCCTCGTCCACACCGTTGGCTGCGCCCGGTTTTCCGCTTTCCGCAGGGGCCCCCGGCGTGTTCGAGCCAGAAGCGCCCGCGGTGGTCTGTCCGGGAACGATGGGCTCCGCAGGCGGCCCCTTGGCGTCACCGGCCGAACGCCCGGCCTCGGACCTGCCCTGCTCCGCGGCGTTCTGCGCCGTGGATTGGCCGGCCGCGATATCGCCCGGGGCCTGGCCGGGCGGTGCAGGCTGGGTATCCACGCCGGCGACCGGACGCTGCATCTCGCCAGGGGTGACCGCCGGTGCCTGGACCGCGGGGCGCAAGTCGGCGGTGTCCGGCGCGGAGACCGTCGGCTTCGCGGCCGCGTCGGGCACAGGTACCGCCTCGAGTTCGGCCGTGGCTTCGATGGCAGGGGCGCGAACCGGTTCGACCGAGACCTTCGGCGGCACAGGTCGCGCGTCGACGGCGAGATCGGGTTTCGGGGCCGTGGGCTCCTGCGCCACCGCGGGCAAGGGCGCATCCTGAGGGGTGGGCGGTGCCGACGACTCTTCCACCTGCGGACGCGGGACCGTCGCCAGCGTGATCGCGGTCGTCGGCACGGGCGCCGTGCGTTCCGCCGTGATCGTGGGCGGCGTGGGCGTGACGGCCATCTGCGCCGCAGGAATCTCCGGCAGCGCCAGCGATGCCGGAGGCGGCATGGGCGCCGTGCCTTCCACCTGTGCCTTGCGCACCGGCTCGGGCTGGAAGCGCGGCGGGACGACCTCCGGCTTCGGCGTATCCACCGCGAGGTCGGGCGGCGCCTGGACAGGCACCGGCACCTTTTCCAGTTCAGGCTGTGCCGGCGGGGCCTTGGGCTGGGTCAGCGGACGCTCGGCCACCGCGGCAACGCTGGGCGGGGGCGCAGTGAGCTTTACGTCGGGCTTCACCTGGGGCGGCTGCGCAGCCGGCACCGCGATCGCCGGAAGCGGCTTCGAGGCGGATGCCACCGCGGCGCCACGCGAGCCGCTGGACGCGCGGCTCGCCTTCGAATGCGCGGTATTCCAGCGCGTCTTGGTGACCGGGGCCCTGGATGGCGTTCCGCGCACCGGCGGCACCGGCGGGGGCGGCTTGTCGATCAGCCGCACCAGCAACGCGTTCTCGTCCGGCCGATCGGGTGGCGGCGGCAATACCTCGTAAGCCGGGCCCAGGATCATCCCGAACAGGACCACCAGGTGGACGAGGATGGTGCCAGCCCAGCCAAACACGCGGAGGAGGCGATCACGGGGTTTTTCGCGCAGGCGGCGCCGGTAGACCAGCGCGCGCATCGCCGCCTCCCGCGGCGACACGGGCAGCGACATCGCGGCGATCGAGCGATCGCTGTCCGGTGAGAACGTCTTCGGCATGGAGCGCTAGTGTCCACGCTGCGGAAGCAACACACAATTACTTGCCGGTGCGGCGCTCCCGCTCGGCGTTTTCCTGGTCCATCGCCTTCAACGGAATATCCGAGGCACAGCCTTGCGGCAAAGGCTTCTCGGCGCGGAACGCGGCGATGCACTCGGCCTCGCTCGGTGGTGCCGGCTGACCGGGCAGGTCCTCCACGGCCGGGTTCGCCGGGGCCATGTTCAGACGCACGTCCCCGTCCTTCTTCGCCGCCCTGGACGGATCCTCGCCGCCGCAGCCCACCGGAAGGACGAAGAACACCGTGGCGCACTTGATCCGCACGCCGTGGCCCATGTCGATGGTCTTCTTCACGGTCGTGCTTTCGATCGCGCGGCGCAGGCCCTTGTTGAGGATGTTTTCGTCGCGCGGTGCCCAGTCCTTCTCGAAACGGGTCTGCGTATAGGTCACCGTGGTCTTGTGCGACATGATCCCGCTGTCGTCGGTCGGCTTGCGCGCGACGAAGTCGGCCTGGGTGGTCGCGCCGGGACCCTGCTTCGGCATGACGATGCTGCCGTCGGCGCCGAACAGCGCCGGATGCGGCGCCTGCGCATCCGGTGCCGGCGTGGCGGCCTCGGCGGGAGCCTTTGGCGGCTCCTTCGGCGGTACCTTCGGACGCGGCGGCTCGGGCCGCGTGGCCTCGGGCGAGCGGACCCTGGGCGGTGGCGGTGGCGCTGGCACCTCGGCGACAGGTGGCGCGGAGCGCACCGGTTCGATGAAGCGCACCTCCAGCACGTTGTCGCGGTCCACGGGGGGAACGTACCCGGCGATCGGTCGCGGTTCCATCTCGTAGCGCACCAGCATCACGACGAGGATGTGGATGATGATGGCCGCCACCATGGCGAGGATGCGAAGCGTGCGATCCGGCGGCGGCGGGCGGCGGCCGATGGCGTGGAGGGTCGCCAGCGTGGCGGCATCGATCGGCTGGAGCCCACGCGGACGCGGCGAATCCTCCGGCTCTAGCCGGTGGGGTTCGACGAATGGCGGTGGCGCCTTGCCGGGGTATTGCACGCTGCGAGGATCCTATAGGCCGCGTAGTGAGTCGAACAGCTTAGCGGCGATTCGCTTAGCCCAGCGTAAGCCCCCGCCCTCTGACCGTGTCGACCGCGGAAGATTCCCTGGCCCTTGATTCCGGCGCCCGGAAGGAGAAGGCTTGGGCTTCGGGCCTCGCCCGAACCACCCACCGAAGGAGGGTCGCATCGTGTCGCCATCCACGGAACGCATCCGCAGCCTCGCCTTCGCCGGCCACGCCGGGGCCGGCAAGACCACCCTGTTCGAAGCCATGCTCCACGCCGGCGGCGCGCTGACCAGCATGGGCAGCGTCGAGCGCGGCAGTACCGTTTCGGACGCCGACCCCATGGAGAAGGCGCGCGGTCATTCCATCGACGCCTCCATCGCCTCCATCGAGCGCAACGGCTATCGCATCCATCTGCTAGACACACCCGGTTATGCCGACTTCCGCGGCCCCGCCCTCGCCGCCCTCGCCGCCGCCGATACCGTGGCGATCGTGGTCAATGCCGCCAACGGGATCGAGCACGGCACGCGCAGCATGATGGCGTACGCGAGGGAGCGCGGCCTTGCCCGCATCCTGGTCGTCAACCGCATCGACGCCGACGGCGTGGACCTGGCGGCGCTCGTCGACGAGCTGCGCGAGGAATTCGGCAGCGAGTGCCTGCCGCTCAACCTGCCTGCTTCGAAGGGGCATTCGGTGCGCGACGCCTTCTTCCAGACGGCAGGCGACACCGATTTCTCGTCACCGGGGGAAGCGCACCAGCGGATCATCGACCAGGTCGTCGAGATCGACGACGAGGTGATGGAGCACTATCTCGAAGCCGGCGAGTCGTCGCTCACCGCGAAAGAAATCCGCGACGCTCTGGAACACTGCCTGCGCGACGGCCACCTCGTGCCGATCGTCTTCACGAGCGCGCGCGAAGGCGTCGGCGTGAGCGAACTCCTCGACCTCGTGCAGCGCATCCTGCCTTGCCCGAACGAGACCAATCCGCCCCCGTTCCGCGATGCCGACGGCGCGCCTTTCGAGGTCACCGCCGACGCGGACAAGCACGTGGTCGCGGACGTCTTCAAGATCGTCAACGATCCCTTCGTCGGCAAGCTCGGCGTGTTCCGCGTCTGGCAGGGCACCGTGCGCAAGGACTCGCAACTGCTCGTCGACGACGGACGCAAGCCGTTCAAGGTCGCGCATCTGTTCAGGCTGAAGGGACGCGAGCATATCGAGGTGGACGAGGCGCTGCCCGGCGACATCGCCGCCGTGGCGAAGATCGACGACATCCATTTCGACGCCGTGCTGCACGATGCCGCGGACGAGGGGCGGATCCATCTGCAACCCACCGCCTACCCCGCGCCGATGTACGGCCTCGCGGTGGAGCCGGCGCACAAGGGGCAGGAACAGAAGCTCTCGCAGGCACTGTCCAGGCTCGCCGAGGAAGATCCCTGCTTCCGCGTCGAACACCACAAGGAACTCAATGAGACCGTGGTGCGTGGGCTGTCCGACCTGCACCTGAAGCTCATGCTCGAGCGGATGAAGGCACGTTACGACGTGGACGTGATCACCCACCCGCCGCGCATCGCTTATCGCGAGACGATCGGCAGCGACGCGGAAGGCCACCACCGGCACAAGAAGCAGACCGGCGGCGCGGGACAGTTCGGCGAGGTGTTCCTGCGCGTGGAACCGCTGGAACGCGGTGCGGGCTTCGTGTTCGACGACGAGACCAAGGGCGGGGTGATCCCGGGTCAGTTCATGCCGGCCATCGAGAAGGGTGTGCGCCAGGCGCTCGACAGCGGCGCCATCGCGGGTTATCCGATCCAGGACGTGCGCGTGATCGTCTACGACGGCAAGCACCACCCCGTGGACTCGAAGGAAGTCGCCTTCATCAGCGCGGGGCGCAAGGCCTTCCTCGATGCGGTGTCACGAGCGCGGCCGCAGGTGCTGGAGCCGGTGGTCGACCTGGAAGTTTCGATCCCCGACCACTACGTCGGCGACGTTACCGGCGGCCTTGCCTCGAAACGCGCGCAGATCATGGGCACCGATTCGCTGCGCGGCGGCGAGACGCTCATCAAGGCGCGCGTGCCGCTGGCGGAGCTGATCGATTACCCGACGCAGTTGAAGGCGATGACGGGAGGCCTGGGGCGCTACGCGATGGAGTTCAGCCATTACGATCCGGTGCCGCCGGCGGTGCAACGGAAACTGGCCGAGGCGTGGAAGCCGAAGGCGGAAGAAGACTGAGGCGCCGCTGGCGAGGCTGTCCTGCCCTGGGCAGCAGCCAACCTGGGACCGCTTTGTGTGGGAGCCGCTTCAGAGGCGATGGGTGCTCGCGGCAAGCTTGCCCGCTGCCGCGGGATCGCCGGCATAGCCGGCTCCCACACGAACAGCCGGCTCCCACACGATAGGTGAATCACGCCGCCAGCGTATCGATCAGCGCATGGGTGAACGCGGGAATGTCGTCCGGCTTGCGGCTCGTGATGAGGTTGCCGTCCTTCACCACCTCGCTATCCTCCCACTGCGCGCCGGCGTTGCCGAGGTCCTGCTTGAGCGAAGGCCACGACGTGAGCTTCCGGCCTTCCACGAGCCCGGCGTTGATGAGTGTCCACGGTCCGTGGCAGATCGCGGCGATGGGCTTGCCGGCCTCCGCGAATGCCTTCACCAGTCCTACCGCCTTCTCGTCCATCCGCAGCTTGTCGGGATTGATGACGCCGCCCGGGAGCACGATGGCGTCGTACCGGCTTGCGTCCGCTTCGTCGAGGTGGACGTCGACCTCGACTTCCTCGCCCCAGTCCTTCTTGTCCCAGCCCTTGATCCGCGCCGCATCGCCCGGCGCGATCACGTCCACGGTCGCGCCAGCTTCCTCAAGCAGGCGCTTGGGTTCGGTGAGTTCGGATTGTTCGAAGCCGTCGGTGGCCAGGACGGCCACGCGGCGGCCGTCGAGTCGCTTGTTTGCCATGGGGAGCCTCCTTGTGGGGATGTTCCCTGCAGCATCGGCTGCGCGGCATGAGCGGCACGTCGTGCCGCCGTTGCCGCGCCGTGGGCAAACGTGAAGCCCGGATCAGATGCTTTTCTTGCGCTTCGGCTTCAGCATCGTGCCGGTGCACTTCGGCGAACCGCAGCGGCAGGCCCAGATCTTCTTCAGGCGCGCCGTGTGCGGCATATCGAGCGTGATGCCGTAGTCGTACACCAGCTCCTCGCCCGGCGCGATGTCGCGGATCGCTTCGATCAGCACGCGGTCGTGCTTCGACGGCTTGCCTTCCACGGCTTCCTCGATGAGGGCCTGGCAGTTCGGATCGCAGCCGTGATTGATCCAGCGAGCCACGTTGCCATGGCTGTTGCCGTCCACGATGTAGCGCTCGTTGAGCGTGAACAGGAAGGTGTGCCCCGTCTCGCCCCCATCGCCGTAACGCTTGTCGGCTTGCGCATGGGTGATGCGGTCGCCCTTGTACTCGACGACTTCCTCGCCGGCCTTGATCGGTGCGGTGGCGAAAACGCCATTTCCATGGATGGGCGAACGTCGTGCGGCGATGCGTCGGGTCATTGTGAAGTCGGATGCAGGGGAATAATCCGCGATGATGCCTGCTAGCCCGCCGCTTGTGAACCGCGTTTGAAACGCCCCGCTCGCGCGCACGGCCTCGCGGGCGCTAACATCGAACGACCGTTCGACCCTGCCGGAAGCCTTGGGAATGACTCCGATCGTCCGCCATCCGTTCGTTCGCGCCGCACTGCTGGCCGTCCTCGCCTCGCTGGCCGCCTGCGGGCCCGCGAAAAAAAGCGTCTTCCCGCCCACGGTGACCCTGCAGGAAGTAGCGGCCAAGCCCGGCGGGCCGTGGCACGTCACGCTGCGGATCCGCAACAACAGCTACGGCGGCATGTCGTTCGAGACGTTGCAGGGCACGCTGCGGGTGGGCGACCTGGGCGGGGTGTTGCTCGACGCCAGGGTCGACCAGGACATTCCCTCCTTCGCCGCCGACGTCGCCAGCATCGATCTCCTGCCGACCGCCGAGATGTCCAAGGCGCTCGCGGAGCTTGCTGCCAAGGGCAGCTCCGGTGCCCTGGCCTACAGCATCGACGGGCGGATCACGGCCACGCCGGAGAAGGAAAAGGAATCGCATTCCTATCCCGTGCGCGGCAAGAGCTGGCTCTCGCCCGTGCCCGGCATTCCCGATACCTACCGCTCGCCCTGACCCTACTGGATTCCCATGACGCTCTACAAAGCCCCGCTCGATGACATGCGCTTCGCGCTCTATGACGTGCTCGGCGCCGAAGCCGTGCTCGCCCGGCTCGAAGGCGGCGAGGCGCATACGCGCGACCTCATCGACGCCGTGCTCGACGAGGCGGCCCGCTTCAACGAGCAGGTGCTGGCCCCGCTGAACGCCTCCGGCGACGCGGAAGGCTGCCATTACGACAAGGCCACGGCGACGGTCACCACGCCCGCGGGCTTCAAGGAAGCGTACCGGCAGTACGCCGAAGGCGGCTGGGCCGGCCTCACGGCGCGCGAGGCCGTCGGCGGCCAGGGCCTGCCCGCGGTGCTCGGCGCGCTGACCAAGGAAATGATCGATTCGGCCAACCTCGCCTGGGGCATCTATCCGCTGCTGTCGCACGGCGCCACCGATGCCCTCGAGCATCATGGCGACGACTGGCAGAAGGACGTCTTCCTCAAGCCGCTCGTGGAGGGCCGCTGGACCGGCACCATGTGCCTCACCGAGCCCCAGGCCGGTTCGGACCTCGGCCTGCTGAAGACGCGCGCCGAACCGAACGCCGATGGCAGCTATCGCGTCACCGGCACCAAGATCTTCATCAGCGCGGGCGAGCACGACTTCGCGGAGAACATCGTGCACCTCGTGCTGGCGCGCCTGCCCGATGCGCCCGCCGGCAGCCGCGGCATCTCGATGCTGGTGGTGCCCAAGTACAAGGTGGGCAAGGACGGCGCGATGGGCGAGCGCAATCACGTGGCCGCGGGTGCGATCGAGCACAAGATGGGCATCAAGGGCTCGGCCACCTGCGTCATGAATTTCGACGAGGCCGAAGCCTGGCTGATCGGTCCACCGCACAAGGGCCTGATGGCGATGTTCACCATGATGAACGCGGCGCGCCTGGCGGTGGGCATCCAGGGCCTCGCCGTGTCCGAGCGGGCCCTGCAGAACAGCCTGAACTATGCGCGCGAGCGCCTGCAGATGCGTGCCCTGTCGGGTCCGAAGCTGCCGGAGAAGCCGGCCGATCCGCTGACCGCGCATCCCGACGTGCGGCGCATGCTGCTTACCCAGCGAGCTTTCGTGGAGGGCGGCCGGCTCCTCGCGACCTATGCCGCGCTGCAGAGCGACATCGAAGCCCGCGCCACCGATGCGCAGGAACGCAAGAAGGCCGGCGAACTGCTGTCCTTCCTCATCCCCATCGCCAAGGGCCTGCTCACGGAGACCGCGCAGGAGTGCACGAAGGAAGCCCTGCAGATCTTCGGCGGACACGGCTACATCGTCGAACACGGCATGGAACAGTTCGTGCGCGACGCCCGCATCATCACGCTGTACGAGGGCACGACGCAGATCCAGGCCCTCGACCTGCTCGGTCGCAAGATCATGCAGCTGCAGGGCGCGGGACTGAAACATTTCCTGGGCGAGATCTCGGCGTTCTGCCAGGCCAACCAGGGCAACGACGCCGTGAAGGCCTTCGTCGGCCCGCTCGCCGCCGCGGCCAAGACCTGGGGCGACCTGACCCAGGCCATCGCGCAATCCGCCCAGGCCGATCCGGAAGAACTCGGTGCCGCGGCCGTGGACTACCTGTACTTTTCCGGCTACGTGACCCTCGCCTACTTCTGGGCCCGGAGCGTCCTCGCCGCCGACGGCTCCCACCTGTCTGCCGAGCGCCGCCAGGCCAAACGGGACACGGCGTCCTTCTACTTCGCCCGCATCCTCCCGCGTATCCACGTGCACAAGGCGGCGATCGAGGCAGGCGTCGCCACCTTGCCGGAAATCCTCTGAGCCCTGGACCTTGTAGGAGCGCGCCCTGCGCGCGACAGCTTTTCGCGGCATTCCCCAAGCTGGCGCGCCAGCTCCGGGTCTCGGCCCCAAAAGCTGTCGCGCGCAGGGCGCGCTCCTACAAAAGGGGCTGGGGCTTTCCCCGGCCCCCGTGAAGGTGTAGAAAAAAGGTTCTGCCCGGACCTTCTACCGCGACGGTGCCCGATACGATGAGTGACTCCACGTTCCTGATCCGTCTCGCCGAGAGCGACGACGACGAGTTCATCCTCGGCCTGCTTCACCGTTTCGTCGACTTCCCGCTCCCCAACGGGCGCACGCGCACCGACTGCCTGAAGGGCATCGAGGCCGATCTCGTGAAACACCTCGACGAACAACCTTCGAACAGCTACATCTTCGTGGCCGAAAACGAGGACGGGGATCCGGTGGGCTTCGTGCACCTGCAGAAGACCAAGGATTTCTTCACCCATCGCGACAACTGCCACATCTCCGACATCGCGGTGGCGGAGGAATACGAGGGCGCGGGTGCGGGCAAGTTCCTGCTCGACCACGCCTATGCCTGGGCGAAGGAACATCGCTGTCAGTTCGTCACGCTGGCGGTGTTCCCGGGCAACGAAAAGGCCCTGAACATGTACGGGAAGCACGGCTTCGACACCGACCTGATGCGGCTGGCGAAACCCGTACGATAGGACTGTGGGAGCCGGCTATGCCGGCGATCCCGCGGCAGCGGGCACGCTTGCCGCGAGCACCATCGCCGCTGAAGCGGCTCCCACACAGAGAAAAACCGCCCGGAGAGGGGCGGTTTTTCGTTACGAAGCCTGCGAACTTCAGGACTTCTTCGCGGTGTCTTCCTGCTGCTCGCGCTTATCCAGGCGGGCCGCCATGCGGTCGATGTTGGCCAGCGACACGAGGTGGGCATAGATCCAGCCGAGGGCGCCTTCGCGAAGGAATTCCTGGGCGGTCTTCTCGTCGAGGGCGCGCAGCTTTTCCTCGTTGATCACGAAGAGGCCGTTGAGGTTGATGCCCTTGCCTTCCTTCTGCAGGGTGATGGTGCGCGGCTCGAGCAGGTCGTGCTCGCGCAGCTTGCCCATGAACCACTGCGTGCGGGCGACGTGGTCCTGGAATTCGCCGAGGAAGTTCACGGCATTGGTCAGGGCCGGCGCGTCGGTGCCGTCGTCGTTGAACAGGCGCTCGCCTTCGTCGTTGTTGAAGCCTTCATAGGCTTCGTCGAGGAAGACCGTGAAATCGTCGCCTTCCGCACCCGCCGGCTTTTCGGCCAGCACGAACGGATAGCGGCGGACGAATGCCGGGATGTAGATGCCCTGCTCCCAGAAGCCGTTGTCGCCGACCAGGAGGTTCTCGCCCTGGCGCAGGCCGAGCAGGGCCATCGGGCCCGCTTCCTCGATCGAGTTGCCGGCGAACAGGATCGGGAAGTCGCGCGCGGCCGGCGCGAACTCGACGCCGGTCAGCGGCACGGAGTGCGCGGTGGCGGCGAAACGGATGTTGTTCACGGCCTTCAGACGCAGGTCGCGGTGGGCGGTGCGGTTCAGGGGAACCGGACGCTCGTAGAAAAGCACTTCTGCCACTGTGTAACCCTCATGGACCCGCCGGACCTGGGAAGCCACCCCGGCCCCCCTTCCAAACCCGCCGGGCTTCGAATGCGAATCCCCACTATAGCAGTGCCGGATGACAGGGAAAGCCCCGCAAGAACCGTACCTGACGAATGCTTTTCCTTCGCGATAATCGGCTATGCTCGGGCCGAAGCCCCCAAAGAGGGCCTGGGATCGGATTCCGATCCGCACGGAGTTCGGCTTGCTGGAACGCTCTTTCGCATATGTGAAGGACGAGACCCGATGACGATGGAAGTGCTCCAAGAAGACCTGCCGAGGGTGGCCGCGTTACATGCGACGCGGGTGCTGTCCCTCGATGCGGCAGGCCGTATCCTGGACTGGATCAGTTGGCAGGACGCGGTGTGCCTCTATGTACGCGGGGTGGTGGCCTGGACCCTCGGCGACCCCTGCGTGACCGTCCGCGGTGGCATCAGCAGGGCCAGCGGACAGCGCAGCAGCCTCGAGCTGCACCCGATCGTGGCCAGCACCGGCCATTGCCGCGAACACGCCATCGACCCCGCCCCGGCCCTGACCAATACGGCCCTGTTCGCCCGCGACCGGCACATCTGCCTGTACTGCGGACACCAGTACACCCGCCACGAGCTCACCCGCGACCACGTGGTGCCCCTGTCCAAGAAAGGGGCCGACGAGTGGGAGAACGTGGTCAGCGCCTGCCTGGCCTGCAACCTGCGCAAGAGCAACCGCACCCCGCAGCAGGCCAACATGCCGCTCCTGGCCGTGCCCTATCGGCCCAGCTGGGTCGAGCACCTGATCCTGTCCAACCGCAACATCCTGGCCGACCAGATGGAATTCCTGGTCAGTCACCTGCCACGGGACCGGCGGCCGGCCTGAACGCCTCCGCAAATTCATCTCCTGTCCCTTGCCCCGCCCCCTTTGGAGGCGAACAATAGGGGGATGACCGACCTCTCCCGTTACCCTTATCTGGCACAGATCGAGTCGCCGGAGGACCTCCGGCGCTTCCCGGCGGACGATCTGCCGGCCATCGCGGACGAGCTGCGCCGCTACCTGATCGAGGCCGTCGCCTCGTCCGGCGGCCACTTCGGCGCGGGCCTGGGCGTGGTCGAGCTCACCGTCGCCCTGCACCACGTGTTCGAGACCCCGCACGACCGCCTGGTCTGGGACGTCGGCCACCAGTGCTACCCGCACAAAATCCTCACCGGCCGGCGCGACCGGATCACGACGATCAAGAAGAAGGACGGCCTCGCGCCGTTCCCTCGCCGCGAGGAGAGTGAATACGACACCTTCGGCGTGGGCCACTCGTCCACCTCGATCTCCGCGGCCCTGGGCATGGCCGTGGCGCTGCAGCGCCGCGGCGACCCGCGCAAGGTGGTGGCCGTGATCGGCGACGGCGCGATGACGGCGGGCATGGCGTTCGAGGCGCTGAACCACGGCGGCGACATCGAGCCGAACATGCTGGTGATCCTCAACGACAACGGCATGTCGATCAGCGAAAACGTCGGCGCGATGACCAAGATGATGGCCCGCGCGATGTCCAGCCGCACGCTCAACGCCTGGCGCGAACGGGCGAAGAGGGCGATGCCGCGCGAATCCTTCTTCGGCCGCTTCTTCAAGCGCTGGGAAGAGCACGCCAAGGGCATGTTCGTGCCGTCCACGCTGTTCGAGGAACTCGGTTTCCACTACACCGGCCCGATCGACGGCCACAACATGGCCCAGCTGGTGAATGCGCTGGAGACAGTGAAGGCCCTGCCCGGGCCCCAGCTGCTCCACGTCATGACCACCAAGGGCAAGGGTTACGAACCGGCCGAAAAGGCGCAGATCGAATACCACGCCGTGGGTCCGTTCGACCCCGTGGCGGGTGTCGTCAAGAAGGGCGCGCCGGCCAAGCCGACCTATACCGACGTCTTCAGCGACTGGCTCTGCGACATGGCCGCCGCGGACGAGCGCCTGCTCGGCATCACGCCGGCGATGCGCGAAGGGTCGGGCCTGGTGCGCTTCTCGAAGGAATATCCGCAGCGCTACTTCGACGTGGCGATCGCTGAGCAGCACGCGGTGACGCTTGCCGCCGGCATGGCGGTCGAGGGGGCGAAGCCGGTGGTGGCGATCTACTCCACCTTCCTGCAGCGCGCCTACGACCAGGCCATCCACGACGTGGCCCTACAGAACCTGGACGTCACCTTCGCGATCGACCGCGCCGGCGTGGTCGGACCGGATGGCGCCACGCATTCGGGCAGCTTCGACCTGTCCTTCATGCGCTGCCTGCCGAACATGGTGATCATGGCGCCGGCCGACGAGAACGAATGCCGCACCATGCTCAGCACGGGCTTCCGCTACGACGGCCCCGCCGCGGTGCGCTATCCGCGCGGCACCGGCCCGGGCACGCCGCTGGCGGCCACGCTGGATACCTATCCCATCGGCAAGGCCGAGGTGCGCCGCCGCGGCCATCACGGCCTCGCAATCCTCTCCTTCGGCACCATGCTCGCGCCCGCCGCGGTCATCGCCGCGGAGGTGGACGCTACCCTGGTGAACATGCGCTTCGTGAAGCCGCTGGACGAGGAGCTGATCCTCGAGCTGGCGCGCACGCACAAGGCCTTCGTCACCGTCGAGGACAATGCCATCGCAGGCGGCGCCGGCGCGGGCGTGGCCGAGTGCCTGGCCGCGCACGGCATCGTGCTGCCGATCCAGCACCTGGGCCTGCCCGACGTGTACCTGGAGCATGGCAGCCGCGAGGAAGTGCTCAGCATGGCCGGTCTCGACCTGCCGCAGATACGTCACGCGATCCGCCTGCGCTTTGCGCAGTTCTGCGCGTCGCCGGTGGCGAGCGCGGGCTAGTTGCTCACCGGGTCCGCGCGCCGCTCACGCGGTCGCGGGCTTCCAGGTCCTGCGCGGTGAAAGCCTGGCAGAGGCCGGCGCGGATGAGGATCTCGCGTACCGCCGCGCCCTGGTTCCACCCATGTTCCACGAGCAGCCATCCGCCGGACGCCAGATGCCGTGCGGCGCCGCCGGCGATGCGGCGGATGTCGTCGAGCCCGTCGGGACCGGAGGCGAGCGCCGAAGGCGGCTCGAAACGCAGGTCGCCTTCGCCGAGATGGGGATCGCCTGCTTCCACGTAAGGCGGGTTGCTCACGATCAGGTCGAAGCGCTGTGCGCCGAGCGCCGCATACCAGTCGCTTTCCTGCATGCGCACGCGCTCGAGGCCGAGGCGGACCGCGTTGCGCCGTGCAACGTCCAGGGCCGCCACGCTCGCGTCCACCGCGACGACGGACGCATCGGGGCGTTCGCTCGCGATGGCAAGCGCGATGGCGCCGCTGCCGGTGCCCAGGTCTAGCACCGCTCCACCTTCGGGCAAGCGCTCGAGGCCAAGCTCGACCAGCAATTCCGTTTCGGGCCGCGGTATCAGCGTCGCCGGCGTCACTTCGAGCGGCAGCGACCAGAAGTCCCGTCGACCGAGGATATAGGCGACGGGCTCGCCCCCGGCGCGCCGCCCCAGCAACGCCTCGAAACGCTCGATGCCGGGCTGCTCGAGGCGGTCCTCAGCATGCGCGAAAAACCACGCGCGATCCACCCCGAGCGCGTGCGCCAGCAACAGCTCGGCTTCGAGGCGATCGCCCAACGCGGCGGCGGCATCGCGCAAGATCGTACGGACATCGGTCATACCGCCATTCTAGCCGCCGGCGCGCCTACAATCGCGCGATGCGCGCTCACGCCCTCCTCCTTGCCGCCCTGCTGCTCGCCGGTTGCCACGCAACCTTCTTCGGCGCAGTCAACGCGGTGCAGCCCGCGGCGGATGTCGTCGCGCATCGGGACAACGTGTTCAACGCAAAGGACGGGCTGTCGCTGGACGTCTATGCGCCCGCCCATGCCAGCCACGCACCCGTTGTCGTGTACTTCTACGGTGGCGACTGGACGACCGGCAAACGGCAATGGTACCGCTGGGTGGGCGAAGCGCTGGCCGCGCAAGGCATCGTTGCGATGATTCCGGACTACCGCCAGTGGCCAGCCGTACGCATGGATGGCTTTCTTCACGACGGTGCGGAAGCCGTGCGCTGGTCGCGCGACCACGCCGCGGCATTCGGCGGCGATCCTTCGTATCTTTTCGTGATGGGACATTCCGCAGGCGGACACATCGCCGCGATGCTGGCGACCGACAAGCAGTGGCTGGCCGCGGTGGGAATGAAACCCCGCGACCTCGCCGGCTTCATCGGCGTCGCGGGCGCGTACGATTTCCTTCCCTTGGACGAGCCCTGGTACATCGCCATGTTCGGTGACACACCCGCCGAGCAGGCGCGGTCGCAACCGATCAACTTCGTGGACGGCGACGAGCCTCCCGCGCTCCTTCTCCAGGGCGAGAAGGACAAGGAAGTGTTTCCGTCCGAGGCCATATCCCTCGAAGGACGATTCCGCCAGATGGGCGAGCCGGTGGAGTTGAAGCTGTATCCGAACCTCGGGCACGAGGGTGTCGCCTTCGCGCTGGGGCCGCTGCATCACGCGGCCCCGGTGATGCGCGATGTGACAGACTTCATTCGCAAGCGAAGCCGATAAAAACCGTCCCGTTCACGCCCTGTAGGAGCGCGCACCGCGCGCGACAGCCTTTCGCGAATGACTTCACGAATGCACTGAGCGTTTTCGCAACCCTGCAGCAAGAGCCACCAGGCTCCCGCCTTCGCGGGAGCGACGGGTAGGAAGGGAGGCGACATCTTGTAGGTCGCGCTTCGCATTGCAGGTCGCGATTCGCGGGCAATTCCCGCAGCGTGTGAGCACACACGCGTCCGTCATTTGGTTGCTTCGGTGCATGAGTTGATGAATGAGGCGACGGAGTGGTTGCGGTATGCGCAGCGGTTGACGGAGTTTGTGA